>JASEGY010000794.1 GCA_030019105.1 bacterium
AAATCCTGCAAAGGTGGCGTGATCCATGACTTTAGGCAATGTTGTTAATCACGTCGGGTGTAATTTTGATAAAAAATGGAAGGTTGAGGGTGAAGGAAGGTCATTGAAGAGGGCGGCAGGTGTCAGATTTGCGTTATTCAGGCACAATTGTCCCTGAGAAGGTGGGTTTTGAAGTTTTTGAGAAAGATTTAGACCGGGAGAGAATAAAACTTAGGGGCCACGTTTTTGGGAAGGAGTGCCGAAGAGGAAATGACGCTGGAAATAATGGCCTTTTTGATAGGTGAAAAAGAAATCCAGGGCGAGTTTTTCAGCACTCGTGCCTGTCAGATAGTTTGGAGTTTGGTAGTTGTCGATGAAATCAAGCACGGCAGCAATAGGATTATAGGCCTCTTGTTGGCGGAAGAGGTCGGCAAGTTCTAAATTGGTGCTAATTTTAGCCGAGGCTTGTTCGAATATCTGACCAAAATCATGAAGTTGATAATCCTGGAGTTCGATAGCCTCATCCTGTCCTTTTATGCTAATAGCTTCTTTGGTCTGATCGAAAGAAAGATTTTCTTGATGTAGACTCCGAAGAGTTTCTGTTACTAAGTCCAGGCCATGTTTACGGTAAGGGATCAACTGGCGGGGCAGAAGAGAGAAAGTTTTATGGGGAGTTTTCTCCTCTCCCTTTTGGAGACATAAGTAGCGAGCAATGGGCACCAGCAAATATGTCCGGTAATTAGCGATCACCTCTGTTCTATAGTAAAATCCGATCCGGACAGCACAATCTTTTCCGCCACAAAGCGGGCATTGATTTGAATAGGAAAGGAACTCCCAATCTTTTTTTTCGACTAACTCACTATACTTAGATATATCACAAGATCAGACATCATAACAAATGCCCTTTTTTCTCAAAATAAATTGTGCACCTAATTTT
>JASEGY010000795.1 GCA_030019105.1 bacterium
GAATACTTTGGTTTTGCGCAGCAATTTAAGCCCTTCGGCTCCCTTGGAGCCGGGTATTTATCATCTTCAGTTCTTCCTCTGTGTCATATCTCAGATACCCTAATGGTCTTCTCACATGGGTGTAGTTTTTCTGCTCTATATAGGCGTTGTCATTCTTCCTGTTAGGTCTTGAACGGGTAAAGTTAAGCCCCTCCTTTTCACAATACTTCAATAAATGGGCGTTTATAAATGCCCTGTCGTTGTCAGAGTCTATCCCTTTCCAATCAAACGGCATCCTTTGTCTTATCGTCTCTATCGAAGCAAATGTCCTTTGTTGGGCCTTGCCCATTGTTGCCTCACCTTCCCACCACCCGGATGATATCTCTATTGCAGATAATGTGTTGATATACTCACCTGCGGCGCTTGCCCCACAGTGGCACACTAAATCCATTTCCACATTGCCCACTTCTTTTGTGTCCCAGTCTGTTAGTTTTAATGGAATCCTCCTGTAAAGCAGATTGCCGCTCCTACTATGATTACTCCTTCGTTCATATCTGCACCTGTCTTTTACAGACTTTAAAACCCTGTCTATCGTGGCTGAGCTTATAGTGTTAAGTCTCTCTGCTAATCTCTCAGATATATCCAACTCCCCCATCTGCCTTAACCTCTGAACCTCTGTCCCGAGAATCGGCTTTAACCTCTGCCCGCAGGGATGATCAAATACCTCCCATAATTTAGAAAGAACATCTTTAACATCAATGCCATAAGCAGCCTGCCTCTTTCTTAGCTTCTTGCTCTCTGTAAATGCCAACTCGTTAATCTTCCTGATTGCATACTTCCTGTTCTGGCCTGTATTTTTACAATACTCATCAAGCAATAACCCCTTAGCCCGTCTGTCTGCCTTAAGATATCTGCCAATCAATACCTTTAAGTACTG
>JASEGY010000796.1 GCA_030019105.1 bacterium
TTGAAAAAAAGAGATCTTGGCTCATTTTTTTCTTGACATATCACCGCAGGACTTTATCTGCTAATACTTCATCTACGACTCCCTTGAGGTCTTCATAAGTGATAGTAGGGGCAGCATTGACTATATACTTCAAGATGGTCTCAATGTATTCCAGGCCGGTTCGCTTCTCAGCCAAATCCCTCAAAAGTCCAAGTATCCCCGGGAGACGATCTCGTAAATCCTCCTGGAATATGTGTTTCAAAAGAAGCAGCACAACCCGTAGCATGACCTCACCTTTAATCTCTTCATCCTTGTATCCGGAAGCATCCCAAAGCAGATACTGAAAGTCAGAGATAAAGGAAAGTATATCAAGAGGAGAGTCAAACAGGTCTCTGAAATTTAACCTGGCTTCCCAGTGGTCTTCTCCATAATACAGGACTAAGGGAATGATCACCGGCAAGGAAGTCTTCTCTCGTTTGGGCCACTCAAGTCGAAAATGGGAAATGGGAAATTAGGAAATGGGAAGTATCTTGATTTACTTCCTATTTCCTATTTCTTACTTCCTAATTTTTAAATAGCCGAAACGATGAACAAGGCTATAATTACTTAACGTCCTGCTATCAGCGGCATTAAGCGACGGCGACCGCCGGCATCTCTATTTCCTGCGCTGCCATAGAACCTCGTTAAATTCCTCCAGGCTCTTCACCCTGATGCTTTGACGATGAAGAGTTCTAAGAAGGGAAGTATCCTCTGTCTCATTTATAACCTTCAGGATGCTATCCTTAATTGGCCCAAACCGGTCTTCCAGAACATCTTCGATAGCCTTTTGGAAAGTTCCTACCGCCCCTCTTTCCATGCCCCTCTCCATACCTCTTTCCATGCCTCTTTCCATGCCTCTTTCCATGCCTCTTTCCATGCCTCTTTCCATGCCTCTTT
>JASEGY010000797.1 GCA_030019105.1 bacterium
CTGGATATGATTCATTCCACACCTCATGCATAAGCATCAGGGCTTTATTCTCAAGGGTTTTCATAGCTTCAATTATGCCGCAATCCTCTGAATCCTTGATATGCGGATTTTAGCGAGGATTGCCTTTGCCTCTTTGTTCATAATCACTCCATTCCATCTCAGTTCTTTGAGCTGCCAGTAAACCATGGTGAGTGCACGCTCCTCATTCTGAAACCGTCCTATCCCTTTTACCCTTCGCTTCACCTCCTTGAAACTCCGTTCCACTACATTGGTCGTCCGTATTCTGAGCCAATGCTGATAAGGATATTTGTAGTAGGTCAGGCAGCTCTCTATATCTTCGGTGAGACACTCGACTGCTGAAGGATATTTCATGCTCCACTTTTTCTTGAACATCTCTAATGCTTCCTTTGCATGCTCATAGGTTGAGGCATAGAATACCTTCCGCACTGACTCCTTCACCGAGACCCTGTCGTGTTCCAGCGCTTTGTCCAGCACGTTTTCAGTCTTGTGTTTTGTACATCTCTGTTTGTGCGATTCAGGGAAGACCTCATCAACCGCCTTGCTGAGCCCCGGACATCCATCTATAACGGTTAGCATCGGCTCGCTCATTCCCCTGCGCACAAGATCCTCCAGAAAGCCCTTCCATGCATTGTATGATTCCCGGTTGCCGAGTGATACGCCCACAAGTTCCCGGCTGCCATCCTCTAAAAACGCCCATGCCACCAGCACCGCCTCTTTCTCCGTCGTGCCGGCTCTCACCCCCAGCCGTATCCCGTCAAGGATGAGATAGACTACCTGCAGTGTCGATAAGTCCCTCTTTTTCCAGACGTTGAACTCCTCCACTACCCTGCCGCTTCCTTTTCACCGGCCCGGCGTTGTTTTTGTTTAGTCATTTTGGCGTCGATATCC
>JASEGY010000798.1 GCA_030019105.1 bacterium
CCACCATAATTCCAGTTATGCAATTTCTAAGACGCTGATCAAACCTGATGCTAGGATTGGTCTGAACCGAATTGCAGTCCAGCCAACTCCGATAAAAATAACTGTTGAAAGCGGCCGGGAGACTTTCATTGAAATAGGAATAACACAAAGTGCCGCTCTTTCTGGTCAGGTTATGGTCTATGGCTTTGAGGACAAAGATACCAATAACTTTTTGGGAGAGAAAAGTGTGGATAAGAGGGTAAATTATTATGTTAGAGGTAATACTCATAGTTCCTTGAACCATGATGAGACAAAACTAGTTAAGGCCTGTGGTTTAGCCGGCATTCTCGTAGAACTTACCAATGGGTCGGGGATAAAGCGCCGCCTTACAAACGGGGAAGGGCGTTTCGAGTTTGAAGAACTGCGGCCGGGTATATGGACACTTAAAATCTACAACCATAATTTACCCGAATATTACTATCTTGAAAAAGATACATTTGAATTTGAATTAACACCTGGCCAGGAAAAAGAGGCTTTAGTAAAGGTATTACCAAAGAAGCGGCTAATCCATATCATAGAGGAAGGTGGGACTTTATTAGAAAAATAGAAAAAATGCAATACCGCAAAAGTCGCCCAAATCATCTAATTCGGGACGGTTCACCTTAGTGTGAAAGCTTGCGACTGAAGGAGGAGAGAGCCTCTATAGCAACTGATTGAGACATCTATAGTTAAATGCTGCCATCCAGACAGAAAGAGTCGCAAGGTTTCACAGGAAACTGGACGATTATGAACCGTCCCTCTAATTCTATAAAAAGCTAAAAGTGGTCAATGGTTTTGTCGATAAATATGACAGAACCATGTAAAACCATGCCTAGCGCGGCGAAGCCGCAACCAAACGGAACAACCTAACGGTTGTTTAGGGAG
>JASEGY010000799.1 GCA_030019105.1 bacterium
TCCGCAATCTGCAATCCAAAATTGGTTTGGTTGCGGCCAGAGGCCGCGCTAAGAAATGCCTTCTGTCCAAATCGACCGAGAGTTCCAAAACAGGGAGGCCTATCTGGAAGGCCGGCTTGGTGATGAAGTGGACTTATCCGGATATGACCAACTATTGGAGGAAGATGAAAATGGATGAAGAACTGGCAAAAATGCTCAAATATCTCCGTCTTGGCGGACTGCCGGCCCATTGGGATGAGTATCTCAAGGTGGCCCAGAGCCGGAATTTTTCTCATGTGCGGTTCCTCAAATATATTGTTGAAGAAGAATACAAACTCAAAAGTGAAAATTCAAGGAAGATGAGACTTAAACCGTGGATTTCGACACCCCTTTGGGAAAAATCTCGATTTTCTAAGTGCCGATAAACATTACTTCTCTGGATTTTGGGGTAACCTCCAAGAATTCCAGAAATTGGCTTTTCAGGGGCAAAACCGAGTTTTTGGGCTTTTTTGGGCTACGGTAGATGATTGGCCGGAATGCCGCAATCTGCTGTAAGTGCTGACTACTTCTAAGCTTAAAAAATAGACAAAACCGATAGCGCCCTGTCGAAATCCACGTTAAACGGGCCAGGATAGATGAGGAACTTGTCATAGAGACCTTCCCCTTCTCCAGGCAGCCTAAACTGAATAAAAAGAAGCTGTTAACCATATATGACTCCTTTGATTACATGAGGAAGAAACAAAATATTATCTGGATTGGACCTACCGGTGTGGGAAAAACCGGACTGGCCAGTTCTTTTCTTATTCAAGCTGTCAACCGGGGACATACCGGACGAGCTATTCTGTTTCCTGAACTTATAGAGCTGGCCAGCAGTAAGTTCTCCATAAGTGCTTGATTTCTCGACACTTAAGTTTTTA
>JASEGY010000079.1 GCA_030019105.1 bacterium
CACTTAGTCTCTGAGACCCCGAAACTAAAGGGACAACGAAATTCATCAAAATAGGGCGAAGTCAATGAACTCAATACCCTGAAAAACTAAGTGTCGTTGTAGGGATCTATATTAGGCAACTTTTTCGGCTTGCAAAACCACCCGCCCTCTCTGCAATTCCGGCGTAATGCGCAGATTGAATTTTCCCGGATACGGCTTTTTCGGTTCAATGCCTTTTTCCCGGCAGAACTTGAAGTATTCTTCCATCGTGCATACAAACTCTTTTTCAAGTTCCTTCACGGATGAGCCATAAAACGTATTAGGTGTAGCATTGATGACCGTACCGCAAAACAACTTTATATCCGGGTCGTATTCAATCTTTGCGATATAGCCCTTGTATTCCATTGTATTCATGGATTAACCCCACAGTCTATCAAAAAGCTTCTGAGCGATGCAACCGCCCCCTTGTCCATGTTAGGCGAGGGATGCGGTTTGTGCTGGATGACCGCGTTTCCATTCAGCACAATGCCCACCCGTGATCCTTCGCGTGATTCATCCACCTCCGCACCCAGTGCGTCGAGCAAGGAAACCACGTCTCGCCATTTCACGTTTCCGCTGATCGGGCGGGAGAAAATCAGTTCGAGCGTCTTTTGATGTTTCCGTTTCATTGATCAAATTACCCTATCGTGGCGAAGCCGCAACCAATAATCAGGTAATCGGTCATCAGTCATCGGTCATCAGTCGCTGCACTTCCTATTGACTACCGATCACCTTTCTGCCATGATTCTCGCGGACAACACAAATGTTGCGGGGTAATAGTCTATTTTAAATCCAGGTGTTTCACGGCAACGAGTCTATGTCCTATCATATCTACAGCTATACCTGCCCCTTCCAGAACCATATAGCCAATCAAGGGTTCATACGCCCCATCTTCCGGCGCCATATCCACAAATGCCACATCCATACTAATCTTTCTAAATCCTTCAAGTTGAATGGTAAGCGGACCACATATTTCAACGTCTACCTCATGCTGATCTGCCAATTGAACCCTTTCTTTCTCAGTGATAAGAAATCTACCAAAATCTTGCTTCCATGCCGTTGGTAAGGTAAGTAATGTAGCTCCTGTATCAACTAAAGCATCAAACATACGCACCTTCGATTCATCCAAGGCATTCTTTACAGTAACCTTTGCAACTATTCTACCCATTTTCCACCTCCGAATTATCTTATAACAGCCAGTTTCCCGGTCTTTACTTCCCCATGCTCATTAGTAATCACGTAGAAATAGACCCCGCTTTCGATCCATTCTCCGCCATCGTTTTTAGCGTCCCACGTCCAGCTTACCCAGGTTGTTGGAGATTTCTGCACTAACTCGCCGGCCAGATTGTATATTTTGATCTGATTGTTGGCTTCAGGAAGGTTGATGAAGGTGATCCCGGTAGTTGCGTTACCTGTCCTGATCTGCCCATCGTAAGGTTTATAAGGATTGGGGTAGACCACTACGTTTCGGAAGTCAGGGGCATAGATAACCCCGATTCGATAATAAGGCACGAGATAAAACTGGCTGGGGATAGATGCGGTAACCAGATTATTCTCGGTATCGATAAATTGCCCTTCGGTAGGCATCACTCCCGGCAGCCTTTCCAGGGTACCTTCCGGCATTACCCACCCGTCGGTTTTTAATCCGTATATTCTAAATTCTTTTTCGATTTCATGCACAGCCACATCAGTATACGGAATGGTCATAATGAGATAGTCGGAAGTAAACCCAATTTTCCAGTCGGCATAATTACTGTTCCTGGTAATGCGGAACTCCCGGTAGGTATCATCCAGGACATCCCCAACGATTTCAGCAATATAAGAAGGTGGATCGTCATCCTTTATCTCAAGCCCTCTCTCCTCTGCCCGTAATTCAGCCCATTTTGTAGAACCCTTGATAATCTCCTTGACGGTAAGTATTATATCTTCACTTTTAGGGCTGCTAAACCACCCGGAAAAGGCCCCCGGTATAACCTCGATCTTTGTGCCGTGAAGTTCCAGTTCGGCACCCCCGGTAGTTGAAGTTATCCGGATTGATTTTACATGCTGGTTGTCCAAAGAGAATGTATCGGACTGAGCGGAAATCCCGGGGTTAGTATTCGCGGAGTCGTAAGGAGTAATCCTGATTGTGTAGTCATTGCCGGACGCACCACCCTCATCTATACTGCTCTGCCAGGTTAAAGTGCGATGACCGGCATCAACCCTGGTGAGGACCCCGGGCGAGTCCGAGGAGCCTTCTTCTAAAGCAGCCCACTGCCAACCCAGAGCGCCGGCTTGCGGCCCCCCTCGATATTGCACCTCCAGGCCGTAAGACTTTTCTTCTTCCGTATCGGATAGATCTAAGGTCAGGGTAATATCTCCCGGGTGCTTCCTGGGGTCTTTAAGGTGAGCCTCAGTGTCAGCTTTTATATTGCTGACCTCAGGTATGGCGTAAGCCCTACACCATCCTGAACCTACTAAAATTAGCCCCAAGATCAGACAGACAGACTTTTTCATATCGGCTTCATCTTACCACAAAAACAGCCCTTATGCAACCGATTTTTTTGAAAAAAGTTCTTGACAGGCGCCAGAATATATGCTATACATATATAGCTAATTTACATATATATATTTTTTATACATAGAAATAACTTTCAGACTTGACGTTTGTTTAGAGGGTATCTTCTCAATAAATCGGGGTGGAACCTGATTCGTGTCCGTGTCCGTTATCCGTGTCCGTAGTAAAAAGAGTAGCCTCAGCACAACTTACGGACACGGACAACGGATACGAACACGGTTCCGGCAAAAGCCCCGGAATATAGAGAAGATACTTTAGAGGAGGTTCTTGCCATGAAGATTCCAGCTAAAGTGCATTATGCCATTGCCATTATGACAGACATTGCTATGCAAGGAGAAGGGGCAACTATTACCGGCAATGATATAGCCCGCAGGCAAAATATCTCTTTTTCATTTGTGGCCCAACTTCTTAACAAATTGAAACATGCCGGGCTGCTTGAAAGTGTCAGAGGTGGAATTAGTGGCGGATATCACTTTAAAAGCGCATCCTCAGATGTGACTGTGAAGAAAGTTATTGAGGCAATAGAACCATCCTTTTGCATTTGTCCGAGTGCCGAGATAAAAACCGCCCAGCCAGTGGATGATACGGTTCGTTCCTTTTGGAAACGAGTAGGGATAGATGTGGCCAAAAGATTTGAGACAACCACCATTGAAGATTTGGTTAGGCAGGCAAAGGACTTGGGGTGGGAGAACTTAAGTTGTATTTAGCCCAAGAGAGATAATGCGGCGCATCAGCAGTATCTTCTCAATATTTCGGCGAAAGGCAGTAATCGGTGATCGGTAACAACGGCCTTGTCCATCGTTTGGGCCAATAGCGCACCTTCCCGAAAGCTCGAAGCTTTCGGGAAGGTAAGGTTGCAAGTCTAACTGGCCGAAACGATGGACAAGGCCGTAACAACCGATTACCGATGACCAATCACCAATCAAAGGAGGTTGTCTTATGGATATGGCCCTTAAAGGAAAAATCTACAGGATTGATGACGATGGGTGCTTGCAAGATCCAAAGACATGGGACAAGGAAATAGCCCATTACATCGCGCAAAGAGAAGGGGTTGAAATGAGAGATTTCCATTGGGAAATGATTGGTTTCTTAAGAGAGTATTACGAACAATATGCCGAGGTGCCGCCGGTTAAGAAATTGATGGGGGTAATGCAGCAGAGGAATGGTAATGGGGAATGGGACAACAAACACCTTAAAGAGCTTTATCCGGCCGGACCGAGCAGGAAACTTTGCAGGATTGCCGGCCTTCCGAAGACAGCGGGTGAAATAGCCAATGCGGCTGTGCTTGGCGGCGGGGCTTTGATTTAATACGAGGAGGTAAGACTTATGAAAAAAATAGTAATCTTAGGGGCAGGAACAGGCGGAACAATAAGCGCCAATAGTCTCAGGAAAAAATTAGATAAACGAGAATGGCAAATTACCGTGATAGACAAGAACCAGATGCATTATTATCAACCCGGCTTTTTGTTTCTTCCCTTCAGGTTCCCCGGCTATAAGGAATTACCGGATGTTTCCAGGCCGATTAAAAGCCTGCTCTGCAAGGGGGTAGACTTTGTCAGCACGGAAATAATAGAAATAGATGTCAAGAAAAAAAGAGTTGAAACTAAATCGGGCAATTTTGATTATGACTGGCTTGTTAGTTCACTTGGCTGCCGGATTATACCTGATGATATAGAGGGTATGAAAGACGGGTATGAAAAAAATGTATTCGATTTCTATACCCCTGACAGCGCCATAAAGCTTCAGAGGGCGCTTGAAAGATTTGAGAAAGGCAACGTAGTTCTGAATGTAGCTGAAATGCCTATCAAGTGTCCGGTGGCGCCGATAGAGTTTGTTTTTCTGGCAGACTATTACTTCTATAAAAGAGGTATCCGTAACAAGGTGGAGATAGAGCTTGTTACCCCTCTGCCGGGGGCTTTTACCAAACCAATAGCTACCAGTGTATTTAGCGAGATCGCAAAACAGAAAGGGATTAAGATCACCCCGAATTATAATCTGGGTGAGGTGCACCACGAAAAGAAAATAATAAAGTCATACGATGGCAAAGAGATTGATTATGATTTACTGGTCGCTATTCCACCCTTCGAGGGTGCCGCGGTTATTGAGGATTCAGGCCTGGGTAATGGGGCCGGATATATCCCGACCGATAAGCACACCCTTAAGGCCTTAAAGCATGAAGACATCTATTCCATTGGCGATGGCACTGATGTGCCTACTTCAAAGGCCGGCTCGGTAGCCCATTTCGAATCTGAGGTGATGGCAGAGAATCTTTTAAGCGAAATAAATGGAGGAGCGCCAACAGCAAAATTCGACGGGCACTCCAACTGCTTTATTGAATCCGGATTTAACAAGGCATTGCTTATTGATTTTAACTACAAAGTAGAGCCTCTCCCCGGTAAATTCCCGTTGCCTGTAATCGGCCCTTTTTCTTTGCTGAAGGAAACCAGGATAAATCATCAGGGCAAACTTGCTTTCAGGTGGGCATACTGGAATCAGATTCTGCCATGCAAGCTGCCCGGTGAACCTATCTTGACCAACGAATGTAGTCCCAGGGGCAAGAAAGTATCTATGCTTACGGACTCATCGTTATTTGAAATATAGTCTCCGGGATTCACCCCGGAAACGCAAAGGGGCAAGGGAGACTTCCTCTTTCTTGCCTCCCTTATACTCCTTTGCCCTCCCACTTCTCTGTGCTCTTCTACCGTCTTTGCGACAGCCAAATGCCAAAGGAGGAGCTGTAACCCTTTTCATTCCGCAAAACCCCACCGTATCTTCTCAATAAATCGGAATAACCAGGTAATCGATCATTTTTCTCCCTTGACATCCGGTATCAAATATGCTAAGATAAAAATTATGGTAACTACTCAGGTTGTTTAGACTGAAGGCTGAAGTTCAATCATCTCACCGCATTTGTCCCTAAAAGCCTTCCACCTTCAGTCTATCCATCTGAGTAGGCTGTCCCCTAAAAGCCTTCAACCTATCTCCCTGAGTAGTTACAAATTATGCAAGACTTTACTTGCCGAGGGACATCACTGGAAGGCGTGGAAGTGAAAATATGAGTTTTGAACTTAATCGAAAGACCTATGAGACTGATGAAAATGGCTGCCTGCAAAATCCAGAGGATTGGAATAAAAAGGTAGCTAAGTATCTGGCCAGGGGGGTTGAGATTGATCTAACTTCAGAACACTGGAAGGTTATTGATATTCTAAGGCATTATTATCAGGAATACGGGTATCCCCCACAGATGAAGGCAATAGTAAAAAAGATGGAAAAGAGGTTTGTTTCTGAAAAAGCAAATCATAAATACTTTTACAAACTCTTTCCTCAGGGACCATACAATCAGGCCTACAAGATTGCCGGAATCCCAATGCCTTATCTAACCCGGGGATGTGAAGCGCCACTTATTCGCTGGTATTTATGGAGCAACACCTATGGAATGAGGGAAGGCGGCCCCTTGACTCCCTTGCCCCGGTGATTCACAAACAGCTCTTCCGTGGCCACATCAATCAGAGTCGCCTATGAATCCCTACCGCAAGTATCTTCTCAATATTTAGGGGAGGTCAGTAATCGGTGATCAGTAATCGATAAGTATCTTCTCAATAAATCGGGGTGGGATCTAATTCGTGTCCGTGTCCGTTATACTGATGGCACTTAGCCCTACAACGACACTTAGTTTTTCAGGGTATTGAGTTCATTGACTTCGTCCTATTTTGATGAATTCCGTTGTCCCTTTAGTTTCGGGGTCTCAGAGACTAAGTGTCGTTGTAGGGTTAGGATCTGTGAAAATTAGACTATCTGGACCTGTCAGACAGCGAGAACCAACGCGAAGTTATAGCAAGCATCCGCTTTTGCAATTTTCACAAAACCAAAATGGGATCAGTATATCCGTGTCCGTAGGTTCTGATGAGGCTACTCTTTATTACTACGGACACGGATAACGGACACGGCTCTGACAAAAGCCCCCCGAAATATTGAGAAGATAAATCACTGGGCTATTATTGGAATCGCTTTTTATACTCTACTAAGGCCGTCTCTATGGCCGATTTTATGGTCTCAATATCGTAAGTTGCCTCATAGGCGATCACTCTTGACCCCTCATCAGTATCCACCAGCAATCGCCGTTGGGTGCTGACTACAGGCCTTCCGCCTGAATATTGAGTCGCCGTAACTTGATCCTCACGCACGCCATAAATTTGGCTAAAGGGTATCGACCAGGACGGTGTTCCGATACGGTCAGCGGATATCGTAATCGGCTCTGCCTTCTGACGTGACTGGAGAATTAGAAAACCGATCCCGATTGCCACCAAGACAACCACCGCTAAAAGCCATGCGTAGGTTCCTCCACCAGCCTTCATTGATCGAATGACACCGTAGCCGCCTAACACAACGACGATGACGATGAAGATCAAAAACGGCATTCCAGCGGCGCCCTTGGGTTGAAAAACGATTGGTTCCATACAACTATTCCCTTTGTTCAGCATAGCGCGGCCGTTGGCCGCAACCAAACGGAACAACCTAACGGTTGTTTAGGGAGGTTTATCGCTTTAACCACACCAGCGTATATATTCCCAACCTTGCCGCGACCAGAAATTGGGTATACCTCTCCTCTTGGGGGTAAGCATAACTGCTTGAGCGGAAGCAGGTTAGATTGTTTCGGCTCACTTAGACTTATATCCGTCTTTCGCATTAAGCTGCTATCTGTAATACAAACCTGCGAAACTTTGTTTTTTTGGCAAAATTTCCTTGCAATACCTTTGTCAATCTTAGGCTTATCGCTTTATTCCACACCAGAGTACGTATCAGTCTAATCCTGTCCCCTGGAAGGAGGATAGGGCATAGCTTCCGAGCAACCCGAGCGCCTTTCAGACCACATACGGCGTATGTCCTCTGGAAGAGTTTCTACTTCCAGGGGAGAGGATTAAAGATATACAATGACCCTCCAAGTGGCTAAGAACTATCAGTTGGCCGCAAAAGAAAACTACGAAACACGCGAAAGGCGCGAAAATGAATAATCTTATTGTGTTCAAAGATAAAAACTGTCAGAATTTTTCGCGTTTTTTGCGCCTTTCGTAGTTATCTGTAGTAGCTCCACTTTAGCTATTTGTGTGGTCATTGAAGATATATACGCTGGTGTGGTTAAAGCGATAAACCTCCCTAAACAACCGCAGGTTGTTCTTTGGTTGCGGCTTCGCCGCGCTATGGATTATTTTCGTCATATTTCAAAGACCATTTGAGAACTTTTCACTGTCGAGTTAAAAAGAAAGGGTTGTTCTTACCCAAAAGAAGAGGACGGCCAAAGAAATAATTAATTCGTAGACGACCGTCATATCTGCGTCTATGTAAAACGTCTTCTTATTCTACTATCATATCATCTTCCAAGAAGTTCAGGCCATCAAGACACAACGACACGAAGGCCACTGCCAATACTGACCCGGTCACAGATCGGCCCGATAGCCGTGGCTAACTCTACTTCAAAAACAGCCGCTTTTCCCACTTCATCCGTTTACTTTCCAGACGTGTATCAGACTTTTCTCATTCTCCTCAGCCTGTCTTTCGAAGATATACAAAAATCCACGTTCACGATCGAAACTCACTGCTCCGACAAAGTAGCGTTTGCCTCTTTCAAAGTCGAATCCCGGGTCAAATAGATACTCATCAATATCCAGTGAGGCATATGGCTGGGGTTGGTAAGTCTCCATGTCACCCTTTGCGACAGCAGCAAGGTCTGCAGGGTCATAAAAGATTATCTGGGCCTTAATGCCTTCGGACCACCATCCCCTCTCATCATGAGGCCAATCAGGTACAGGAGGCACCGGAATCTCAAGAGGATCCTCAATTGGGTACCTTACTCCGTTGGAGTATCCATACCAGCAGTCGCCTGTTACTTTGGTACCCGCAAAGATTACTGCCGATTTGTCGCCGGCTGTCAGCCATGCCCCTCCCGACCATTCGTCCGGTTCTTTAAAACCATTCATTTCCATCGAATCGTAATTGGTTATTTCAATCGCGCCCGGTTCCTGAACGCCGTACAGAAGCAAGGGAGTAACACTGTCAAGGGTGCTGCCGGAGTTAGGTGGATTACCGTCATTCCAGGGACCGTAAGCAAATAAAGCAGGGCCTTGTCCGGACCAATGCCCATCTCTGAACCTTCCAGTCGCGAGTCGTTGGCCCGGTGTGTTGGCGGCAGCCCAGTCAGCAGGGATCTCAAAAAGGTAATCGTTGGTGGCATAATTTGTGTAGCCATCCAGATGCCACGCTCCGGTCGTCTGCGGGGCAGACAAGTCCAGCTCACACCAGCCGTGTGTCGGGCTTTGCTCAAACTCGAAATGCTGCCCCCAGCAGAAATGTAACTTGCCTGTTGTTTGTGAGCCTTGTGCCGGTAAGTATTCCAGATCTGCCCGGGGGATCTCGAGATAGCCGAACATACCGCCGGTGATATCATGAAACTCCTGTAAGGTTGCAGCCATATTTAATTCAGATGAATTCTTAGTTGGGGAAATTACCGGCACGGGTATGCTGATTTCGGATACCTGCTGGTGATGGTCATGCCCAACCGCAAAAATGGAACCGGGATAGCCATCATCCGGTCCGTCCGGATCACCATCCGGATAATAAGTCATGGCATAACCGCTGTATTCCCAGTTTGATCCTCCGGAACCATCCGGCAACCTGAAAGCGCCCAGGTACACTAAGTCATCAAGTTGAATTAGCTGCGTCGAACTACCTGTGTCGGTATCTGTATCTGAGCCTTGACTATCTTGAGGATTCCAGCCGGCAATTTTGGCCATCATCCACCAAAAAGCCTGTGCCTTAATATCACAGTTTAAGGAATGGGAATGAGCACAGTCACAGGATGAACATTGACCAGGATGGGCTATGCACCATTCTTCAGCCCAGTTTCTGCTCCCCCCATCATAATAACACCCATCATCAGCGTCTCGATCAAGATAATAATTCCCATCAGGATCGTAACTTTCAATATCAGCAAAATCAAAAAGAATTTTGCCATTAGCCCGACAATAGTCTCGAATCTGATTGTTCCGGATATGTAAATTCCCGCTCTCACCCGTACCATCTAAATGACCGGTCATATAAATAAAGACAACATCAGGATAGTCTCTTTCCAGTTGATCCATAGCCTGAAGGTAAGTATTGATTCCCTCCTCGGTATTATCAGATACCCCTCCACACCATGACCACATAATCACATTTCGATCATTGTCTGCTCGGTTTAATCGATCAATGGTTGTATCTCGCCAGCTAAGATCGCCATTATGGCTAAGATCTATTCCATCATCTTCTTGATAAGAAAGAGAACCGGCGCCACTGTTATAATCATAAAGGCTGCTCTTCATCGCCTCCATACCGCTGGTAATCTGGCTGCCGTGTGAGGTGTGTCCATACCAAATCCTCAGGCTGTTTTTGGCTAGATTAATATACTCAGCCGGCACCTGGGAAATATCCGGACAGGTATGGTCAATGATAAGTCCTGACTCAGGAGTTGTTGGTGAATCGGTAATAGAAACGGACGCCTCATCCCGGGCTATTCCGCCCCGGCTATCATCAACAGTCAATCTTACCACCACCGTGGCTCCAGCAGTATCAACCTCAGTCGCCTCAAAATATGCCTGCGGCGATGTGGCGTTATGAATCGTAATGGAGGGCCCGGACACTTGTGTCCATGAGTAGGTCAGGGGGTCTCCATCGAGATCCGAGGCTGTTCCGGTTAAATTGACTGTTTTGCCCTCTCTATATGAGCCATAAGTCCCTGCCTCACAAGTTGGGGAATGATTCACCCCGCCGGCAGCGGTATAGGTCACCTTCTTGTCAAGTTCCTTTGCCCGTTCTTTGATGACACCTGGTAGGCCAAAGCCAAATCCAGCATAAGCAACATTGGAAAGAAAAGGAACGAGTAGCAAACCAAGGAAGACATAGAATATAATGGTAATTCTTTTCACTATTATTTACCTCCTCCAAAGTAATAGGTCAGACCTAAGTTCGTGACAAAATCAACCCCACCTTCACTCTCGGAGGTATCCTTGTCTTTCAGGCTAATGTAGGCAGGTCCTATATCTAAACTTAGTCCCAAATTAGGTGTGGTAAAGTATTCACCTCCAACAAAGGCTTCCAAAACAAAGCCCGACCCCTCGGAAGCTTCTCCTTTAAAGCTTAAATAGTCGGCTTCTCCTCCTAAAAAGACGACTGTCTGACCTTCAGGATTAAGATTACGGTAATACCTGGGTCCTATCACCAGGATGTCTTTTCCAAACTGGGTTCTAATCTCCAGGGTATTTTGGGAATTTATCCCATACTTTAGACCCACGCCTGGGAAATTGGCTCCTACTCCCCACCTTTTGCTCAAAGGATCAGCAAAGAGTAAAGAGGGTAGCACGGTTAAGACCGCTGTTACAGTTAAAACCTTTTTCATCATCTTCTTTCCACCTCCTTAAGGTATAAGGTACTGATGAACTTAGCGCACTTTCAGGGGAACTTAGGGAACTTAGGGGACGTTGGTGTAGAGAGTGCTTAACAGAAACCGGCATCCTTCAAAAACCAGTTAACACTAATAAATAATCTCTCGCAAAGGCGCAAA
>JASEGY010000007.1 GCA_030019105.1 bacterium
AGCTACATAACCTGTCTTGAATTCGCTTACCCCAAAATATTTATCTTAAGAGCTACACTTCCGCATTCCGCATTCCGCATTCCGCATTCCGCATTCCGACTTCTAACTTCATTGCGTCCCTTTTTATTTATTTTACCACCCCAATCGCCTTGGTTACCTCATCTGTCTCATGTCCGGACCTGATTCTGATCTGGTAGAGATAGATGCCGTTCTCAACTAAGTTACCGCCATCATCCCGGCCATCCCAGGAATAAGTAATGGTATGTCCGGACTTCTGGTCTTCCTCAACTAAGGTTCTGACCACCTCACCGAGGGTATTGTAAATCCTGATGGTGACAATAACACCGCCATCTCTTACCGTATTGAACTCAATCAGGGCGGGCTTGTCGTTAGGAGAGAAGGGATTGTTGACCACAATTACGTTGTCTATAAGCTGCTGAGTCGGTGGAACCTCTTCAGTCGCAGCCATTAAAGCAAATTTAGTAAAATGATCCACCCGTCCGGAAACTATATTGCCTTCCGGATCTACTTCACTTTCAATCCTGATCCAGTCATAACCATCGTAGAAAAATAGGGCCAGCTCACTTTCTGAGAGGTTTTTCTTAGCCATGGCCAGATCACTGTAGCTTATAATCAGCCGGGCAGGTTTCTCAAAGGTGAGCGCCTCCGGTTCAAAATGAGCGCCTGTCTGTCGTTTAGCCTCAAAGTTGTAAGCAAACGGCCTGGGTGATTTCGCGGCATCATCGGTCTCAAACTCGACCGGCTTGATCGTAATCTGATGGCAGCCCTTAACTCCTCCGGACGGAACAATGAGTGTAACCCCAATATCTTCTACTTCAACCGGGATCATTCCACCTTCCTGGCAAATCCTCTGCTCAATGGTTCCGGGAACGAATTTGAGCTTAATCGGTTCACCTCCGGACAGGATAGTCATCCGGTTGCCAAAGCCGTCTATGGCCGTCACCTTGATCTGGTTCTCGCCCAGGTTCAAGAGAATAGGTGTCTTGAAATGAACCTGACCATCTCTGGACGGAGCGCTGGAGGGCCGATTCATCTGCCCGATGGTTCTGGGCTCTGCATTGACTAAGAGCTCGATGTCGTAGATTCCGCTGCCCTTATCAGAGGCCCAGCCTTCCAGGTAGATCTCCTCCAGATAGACAAAATCACCGCTTCCTAATCTCCTTCCCTGGCTGTCCGTCAGGACAATCTCCAATTCAGGCGGAGCAACATCCTCTACCCTGACCACCATATTATTACCCACCGGGAATCTGCTCTCATTGCCATTTACATCTCTGGCCACGATCTGGTAATTTATCTTGCCAATGAATCCGGGGGCCGTGGTAAGTGTCACAAAATAGTTGCCGCTGCCGTCGTTCCTCATCAAGACGGGTGAAACCGGTGAAATACCTTGTGGAGGGGAAGAGGTATAGACCACCTTAACGGTGTCAACCCCAATATTATCAATTACCCTGGCCTTAATCTCTATGGGCTGGCCAGGCACGACATCAACATCTCCGGTAACCTGAGTAATGCCTGGCCCGGTGCCGTCAGAGACGTGGATGACTCCTTTTTTCTCGGCAGACAGTCCGGCTGCATCGTAAACCGTCACCGTGTAGCGCAGGTCGCCGACGTAGTCAGGGTGAATAACCAGGTTAGCTTCACCGGCAATAAAGTTCACCGGTGAAAGCGGTTCCTTGACCGCTGAAACCGGTGTGTAAGTAAGCTCGGCCTTGACTACCTTAATATTGTCACCAAAGACACCTTTTATGGTCACCCGGTCTCCGCTCTTAGCCGAGTTGGGATTGCCTTCGGCCAACTCCAGGGCAGGCGGAATATTATCATTAACTTTAAGGTCGTAATACGTGCCGCCGGTCTTCGGCAGCCTGGTCGTATTACCGGCCGCATCCTTCACTTCGAAGTAATAGGTGATAATACCGGCTTTATCCTGGGCGGCCGGGATGGTGGCTTTGCCGTTCATAAAGTCGAGGCTGTGCTGCTGCCCATCGATAGGAGTATAGTAAAGCATGGCCGAGGTTATCCCGATATTATCCGAGAATTCAGTGGTCGCCACCTCCACTGACCCTCTGGTGTATGTCTCTTTAAGGACGGCCCCTAAGGTAACCGTTGGAAGATCATTATCCTTCACGGTAATAACAAAGCTGCCGTTTTTGGGCTCACGGGTCTCATTGCCGCCATCTGAGGCAATAAGATAGTAGCGAATCTCGCCCACCTTGTTGGCCGGGATAGTAATAGTCTCACTGTAGAGGTCCTGTCCCGGGGTGTGCCGCATATTGACCACGGTTGGTTCAGCCGCCCCGACCGGCAGGTAGTAGAGCTTAACGCTCTTAATCTCTACATCGTCCGTGGCCACGGCCTCTATGGCCACCGCTTCACCGGTGGTGGCGCTAAAGCTGCCGGTAGCCTGCTTGATTACCGGCGGCACGCCGTCGGTTACTTGAATGCTGCCGCCTTTGGAGTCAGAATTCTTGGCCGCATCTTCCACAACCACGGTGTAGTCTATCCGGCCGGTAAAATCAGGATCAATCGAGATATCCCATCTACCGCTGCCGGCGACCAGATCAACCGAGTTAGTCACTTCCGCCACCCCCTTATCCGGGGTTGTGACGTAAGTCAGTTTAGCTGAAGTAACGCCGATGTTATCATCAAACTGTCCCTTGATCGTGGCCAATCCGCCGCTTTCACCTTTAACCGGATTATCCTCAGCAAGGATCAGTCTCGGTTTATCATTATCCCGCACCGGCAGACTGATTACCCCTTCAGCGGGCACTCTGTTGGAGTTGCCGGCCTCATCAAGGGCCTCCACGTAGTAGGTAATAACGCCGGCCCGATCAGAGGCAATAGGTATTACCGCCGAGCCCCGCTTCACATCTAAGCACTCTTCCAGACCACCAATTGGTTTGTAACAGAGCATGGCTGTTTTGACTTTGATATTATCACTCAGGGCCTGAATATTCATGGTCACATCTTCACCTGTAGTCGCTTCCTTAGGATTGGTTGGTTCAAGGCTTAAGGCCGGCCGGTCATTATCCGTCACGGTAATGAAGTAAACCCCCTTGTCCGGCTTACGGGCCGTATTCCCGGCCCTGTCAGCGGCCACGATAAAATAACTGATCTGCCCGACTGCACGTTCAGAGACCGGAATCTCCGCCCGGGTATATCCGTTGGCCCCGATAACCAGATCAATACTCTTCTGGGCCTCTCCGACAGGTGTGTAAAAGAGGGTGGCTGATTCAATGCAGATATTATCCAGGATCTCAGCCGTAACAGTCACCCCTTCACCGGTGGTCGTCGCCATATTACTAGGGACAACCCCGCCATCTATGGTCGGCTTGTCATTATCAAGAACGGTTAGAGTGAAGGCTTCCACCGCAGGGACCCGAACGACATTGCCGGCCCTGTCTTCAGCCTCAACATAATAGGCAATATCTCCGACTTTATCAGAAGCCGCCGGAATCCTGGCTCCGAGACTCGAGATATCAACCGATATCCTCTTCCCGTCTATTGGCGTGTAGTAAAGGGTAACCGCAGACAGGGCGATGTTGTCTGAGGCCCCGCTCAATCGAATAGTAACATCCTCACCCGTGGTAGTTATCCTGGGGTTAGTCGGATCCATAGTTACCACCGGTTTGACCTTATCCACCACCTCCAATATCTTGACCCCGGTAGCCGGCTCTCTGGTCGTATTTCCTTCCGCATCCCTGGCCTCTACATAGTAAGTAATCCGGCCGACTTTATCATCAGCCACCGGAATAACGGCGCTGCCGCTTATGAAGTTTAATGACTGTTCCACTTCATCTATGGGCGTGTAATAAAGGGTAGCTATCACCACACCGACATCATCCGTAATACTCCTGGCCTTGATGATTACATCCTCACCTGTGCCGGTTTTCTTGGGATTATCCGGATCAAGGACAACCCGGGGCATTGTGCCGTCTAAGATCGTCAGGCTAAATACCCCGCTGTGGGGTTTTCTGTTCATATTTCCGGCGGCATCGGCTGCTTCAATAAAGTAATGAATCACCCCTACCCTATCTTTTGGAACCGGGATCGTGGCTGCCCCGGACATGAAGTTCAGACACTCCTGTTTCTTATCAAGCGGGGTATAACAAAGCTTCGCCTCTACCACCCCGATATTGTCGGAAAGCCCGGCCTTAATCACCACATCTTCACCCGCTACGGTATTAGTCGAATTCTCGTCATCAAGAAGGACATGCGGGGACTCATCGTCCCTGACAGTAATCACATAGACCCCTTTTGCCGGATCCCGGGCGGGATTGCCTTCTGAGTCAGTGGCCGTAATGTAGTAGGTAATCTCGCCTACTTTGTCATTATCCACCGGAATAGCAGCCCGGCCAAGCCCGCCGTCAACTAAGGGCATTGCCGTGATAGTCGGATCAGGTTGATCTATGGGCGTGTAATGCACCGTAGCTTCTACCACTTTGATATTATCCGTAAAGATCGCGGAAACAGTAAAGTCATCGCCTGTGGTGGCCTTTCCATCGCCGGTGGCATTGGAAATCACCGGCGGGATGCAATCCCTGACCAACAGGCCGTATGCGCCGCCGGCAGGCTTCCTGGTAATATTGCCTGAAGCGTCAACGGCCTTGACATAGTATTCCATCACGCCTACCCGGTCCTCAAGGATAGGAATAATCGCATTACCGCTCTTAAAATCAAGGGTCTGTTCGCCAACGCCATCTATGGGCAGATAGTAGAGGTTAGCGGAAACAAGCCGGTCATTATCCTTAAGGCTGCTGGCCTTAACGGTCACGTTTTTACCGGTGCAGGTCATGGTTGGATTGCTCGGTTCCATGGTAACCACCGGCGGATCATCATCTAAGACGATGATGGTATAAACCCCTGAAGCCGGCTCCTGGGCCTTATTCCCGGCCGCATCGGAAGCGCAGATATAATAGGTCAACGAACCGACATTATCCATTCCCACCGGAATGGTGGCCACACCGGTAGCAAAATCTAAGAAGCTCTCCTCGCCATTAGGCAGGGTGTAATAAAGCCTGGCTGAAACAACCCCGACATTATCGGCGGCGCTGCCGCGAATGGTCACGCTTTCTCCGGTAGTCGTAGAGGTCAAGTTTCGGGTATCCAACTGAATAGTCGGTTTATCATTGTCAGTTACCGTAATTCGATAGGCGCCGGATTTTGGCGCCAGGGTCACATTCTGTTCCGCGTCAATGGCCTTGATGTAGTAAGGAATGACCCCTACCCGGTTAATTGCCGGGGTAATAGTCGCGGTGTAAGTATTTACCTGCCGGGTCATGACGATCATCTGCTCAGACCCGCCAACAGGCGTGTAGTAGAATTCTACTCGATCAACACCGCGGCCGTCTCCGGCATCGGTGACCGTCGCTGAGATGGTAATAGGATCACCTGTCGTGGCAGGCAGATTCCCACTAACATCTGAGATTTCAGCCGGAATAACATGGGTGGAATACTGGGTTTCGCCATCAGCGGTTAAAGGCACCTCTTCCTCATTTCCGACCTTATCCACGGCCACGGTATAGAACTCGTAGGCCGCCTCATCCACCGGGGGATTAAAGAGGAATGTCCCTTTCTCGCCGGTCAGGGTTAAGCCGGAGTTGGTCCATTCACCAAAGCCATTACCAGGATTAACCCGGTACCAGAGGGTAGTTGAGCCCACCCCGGAATAATCATCCGAGGTCGCAAAACTGATCTTGACAGGGGCCGCCGTGGCATACTGCGGAGCGTAGGCCACTGAGCTTAAGGCCTTAGGATCAAGACTAAAGGTGTGCAGGCCATTTATCTCCATTACGTTCCTGGCATTATCCTGGGCTCCGCTCACTTTTATAACAGCCTTTCCGGAATTGAAATCAGACCGGATAATAGCCGTTCCGATCCAGGTGTTAGACTTGTATGACTTCTGATCTACCATGACCTCGTTTCCATCCGCCGGGGTAAAGGTCACCCTCGGCCGGGCCGCATAATCCATCCCGGACTCGGTCTCGACAAAGTTAACCGTAATAGTAACCACCGAATTGGCCTTGGCCGGATCAGGATTGACCGTGACATCAAGCACCCTGGGCCTGACCGTATCGATGGTGAATTTATGGAAGTTATTGGGACTCATCACAAACCCGGCCCGGTCAACGGCTCCGGTGATATTAATGGTGGCCTCGCCATTGGTGTGAGTTCCCAGGATAGTGGCTTCCCCTTCCCAGACATTCTCAGAGTAAGTAAAAGGTGTTACCGGCTGGGGCGAACCACCTTTCGGAGTAAAGGTCACATTCGGCCACTTGTCTGAATTATAGTTCAGCCCGCTGCCTAAATCCTCGAATTTAACCTGAATCTTAACCGTGCCTTCTTTGGCCGGCGAAGGCGTAACCGTCACATCCTTAACTTTCGGGAGTGTATTATCGTAGATCGTCCAGGCATCAGCTTCATCCATGCCTGTATCAGGCTCAACCTGTTCATCTCCGCCGCCCGGAACCGGCTCAATGTTTCCGGCCTTATCAGTGGCCAGGGTGTAGAATTCATAGCGGCCGTCGCCGTCTTTAGGCATAAAGGTAAATGTCCCGTTTTCTTTAGCCAGGGTAAGTCCTGAATCCTTCCAGGCCCCAAAGCCATAGCCGGTATTCACTCGATACCAGAGGGCAACTGATTTAATGCCGCTTCCCAGATCGCCGGCTTTATAGTTCATGTAGATCGGTGCCGAAGTGGAAAATTCCGGTAATGGAGGCTGCGGTGGGGCGGTAGAGATGATCTGGGAGACCGGCAAAACTGTATCCATACCAAAGGTAAAGGTCTGAGCAGTCAATTCATCCCACGGCTCAAAGTAATTTCCGGCCAGGTCCTTACCAGGCCCACTGATTTCGGAGGTAGAAACCATAATCCGGGCCGTGCCGTAATCTTCATCAGTCCGGTTCAGTTTAGCCGTCCCTTTCCAGGTGCTGCCATAGTAATCGGTGGTAGTTAAGTAAATCTCCCTACCCTGGGGTGTGACAATCCACACCTGCGGGGTGTCGGAATAATCAAGTCCGGCATCCTTTTCTGAAAGATTCAGAGTTAGCTTAAACCAACCCACGTGGGCTGGGTCAGGATCAACTCGATAACCTATAACCTGAGGGCCAACTGTGTCTATGACAAAGCCGTCCCGGAAGATGGTCTTCTCGATTGGGTTACCGGCCTTATCAAAGACGTCCGTGATGGTAATCGAGGTTTTGCCATTCTTATGGGTCTTCTGAATCTCAGCCTTACCCACCCAGGTTAGATCACTGTAAGATATCTGATGGATGACCTCTGGGTTCTGGTTGAGCGGCGTAAAGACCACATCCGGTCTCTTGGTATAATCCAGGTTACTTCCCGGTGCAAACTTAATGGTTACTGTGATCTGTTTACCACTATCTATCATCGCGGCGGCCGGATCCGGGGTAACGAACACCTCTTTTGCTATAGGTGGCGTTACATCATAGACGATAGAAGAACCTCCGATAGTAAGTTCAGTAGGTGTATCTTCTCTGTTTCCGGCCACATCTGTCGCCATAGTTGTAAATTCATAGGTTCCGTCTCCATTCGGCAGGGCAAAGCTAAAGGTATCAGCCGCCGCCATCTTGATCAGATTAGTGGATTGCCAATCGCCAAAGCCTAAACCAGTATCCACGCGATACCAGAGTTCAACTGATTTGATACCGCTTCCATTCGGATCAGCCGCCTTATAACCTACTTGAAGAGTGGCGGAAGCTGACGCCTCCGGCAAAGGCAAGGTTCGGGAAGTGGGCTTGATCGTGTCTATGACAAAGGTCTCAGAGCTATTGGTCACAATTGTGTTCCCGGCCAGATCGGCGGCAGAGATAGTGACGGCGGCCTCACCATTGTTATGGGTCGAAAGAACCGTTCCGACCCCAATGTAAACATCATCTTTAAAGGATTCTTTGATAACGTCAACCTTGGTTCCTTTAGCCGGAGTGAAGGTCACTTTGGGATCAACTTTAAGATCCATGCCGGAGCCGGAATCAGAGAAGGTGACCATGATTTTGACCTTACCTGGCTTAGCCGGATCAGGCGTAATCTCTACCTCTTTCACCTTTGGGGCAATAGTATCAATGGTAAAGACATTGGTAAAAGTGGTTTCCTTCATCTCATTCCAGCGTCTATCCCTGGCCCCGGAAACCTTCACCTTAGCCGGACCATCGGTTCCAGCCAAGATAGTGGCCTCACCAGTAGCCGCCTTATCAACATATTTGGTCACTGTCACCGGCACGGTGCTGCCCTTAGAACTAATGAGGGTTATGATCGGCAGTTGGGTTAGATCAAGTCCGGATTCTTCCTCGATGAATTCTACCGCTACGGTGACCGGTCCGGCCTTGGCCGGGTCAGGTGAAACAGTCGCCCGCTTGGCTAAGGGCTTGATGGTATCAGTGGCGGCATCATATTCGGTAGTTGCTTCAGGATTGCTCTTGGCCGCTTCCTGATTGCCGGCGGCATCAGTAGCCAGGGTGTAAAACTGATATTCTCCCTGACCCATAATCGGGCTAAAGGTGAAGCTGCCGGAATCGCCGACTTGCCTCAAACCGGCATTGGTCCAGGCAGTAAATTGCCCGGAACCTGGAGTTCCCCGATACCGGTAAAAGAGGGTGACATAATCAACTGAAGTTTGAACATCAGAGGCCTTAAACACAACCAGTATACTTGGTAAAGTAACGTAGTCCGGAGCTTTGGTTGCCTGAGAGACAGGCGCGGTGGTGTCAATGACAAAGGTACGTGAATTATCCTGGTTGAGGGTATTACCGGCCAGATCCCTGACCAGTTGGACATCTATCCGGGCTGGTCCATTCTGGTATTCAGGCAGGACCTTGACTTTACCCTTCCAGGTGTTGCTGTTATAGGAGGTCTTGGTGACAGGCACGGTAATCCCGCCGGCAATGATGACGTTCACCACGGGACCGACCGGGTCATTATAATTTAGTCCCCCGACCTCCTTGAAGGTAATGGTGATGTTAACCCAATCAGCCTTGGCCGGATTCGGATCGGCCGTGGCTGTGAGCACCTCGGGTGGGATGGTGTCAATGGTGAAGTAGTTGGAGTATGTCCGCTCAGGCATTGTCTGGCCGTTAATATCAACCACCTCTTTGATCTTGATAGTGGCCTTACCATTGGCATGACCGGAAAGGACCTGAGCCGTCCCGGTCCAGACATTATCAAAGTAAGAATTCTTGGTTACGGTTACCGGCCCCTGTCCTGTCGGAATAAAGGTAACCACCGGATTGACCTGATTGGGATCGTGCGGCAGATTGCTGCCGTCTTTAAAAGTAACCGTAACGGTAATCAAACCGGCCGGCGCAGGATCAGGACTGACTGCCACGGATTTAACATCTGGCCCGGTGGTGTTGTAATCAATCTGCTTATCGCCGGCCTGGCCATTTATGGGCGCAGGCTCGGCATTGCCGGCCAGGTCTGTTGACCGGGTGTAGAAATCATAGGTCCCATCAGCCGGTGGATTAAAGATAAAGGTGCCGCTCGTGCCGGTCTTAGTAAGACCCGAATCTGTCCAGGAGCCGTATACCCCGGAACCGGCCGGATCTAATCGATACCAGAGTTTAGTAGAAGCCACACCTACCCCGCCCGGATCACCGGCCGTAAAATCGACTTTTATCGAGCCTAAGCGCAGGGCAATTACCTGCGAGGTCGGGGCGACGGTATCAATAACAAAGGAGTAATTAACATTGGTGGTTATCTCGTTGCCGGCCGAATCAAAGACCCCTTTCACCGTGATGATGGCTTGACTATTGGCCATGGTGTTATCAATGGTTCCTTTAGCCACAAAAATGTTATCTTTGTAAGAAACAGGGGTTAAGGGGACAGGATTCTGGGCATTCGGCGTAAAGGTCATATTCGGTAGTTGAGCATAATTCAGCCCTGAGCCTGCATCAGAGAGATAGGCCGTAACCGTGATCTGACCTTCTTTAGCCATTTTGGGGGCAATAGTCAGGTTATCTAAACCAGGGCTGGTCTTATCAATCACGAAGACTGAAGCAGAAGAGTAGTCGGTCATCTTATTGCCCATATTGTCCGTGGCCCCGGAAACAGTAACGGAAACCGGGCCATCCTTCATCTGGGCGGTAACTACGGCTGTGCCGGTCCAGGTATAGCCGGTGTAGCCAATATTCTGGGTTATTTGGACCGGAGTACCCTGGTAAGGGGTGAAGGTTACCCCAGGCAGGACAGTGTAATTAAGTCCGGAACCGGCCTCAAGGAAATCAACCGTAACGACCACATTACCGGCTTTGGCCGGATTCGGTGAGGCCGTGATCTTCATCACCGCAGGCTTGGTCGTATCAGTGGTTATATCATAAATAGTGGTCGAATCAGCCACCGGATGGGTGTGATTGGGCACATCTTCCACATTGCCGGACTGGTCAACGGTCACGGTGTAGAATTGATATGTTCCTTCACCATAGTAAGGAATAAAGGCGAAACTGCCGCTCGTGCCCTTAGCGGTCAGGCCGCTGGAAAGCCATGTCCCAAAGCCGGTGCCGGTATTGACCCGGTACCAGAGGGTGGTCTCCGCCACTCCCGAAGTGGCGTCTAAGGCCGCAAAGCTGACCGTAATAGGTGAAGAAGTGGCCGTGGGCGGTGAAGTGGCCGAAGAAGAAGGCGCCGCGTGATCAAAGATAACGTTCACCTTGGCGTTTTGCCCCACGATGGATTCTTCGTTTCCGACCTTATCCACGGCCTGGGTAATAAACTGATAGGTGCCGTCACCCTGCTGAGGTGTATAAGTCAGGCTTCCTTTAGCCGTGGTTCCGCTGAGATAGGTATTCTGCCAGTTTCCACCGGTGCCGAAGCGATAGAAGAGCTTGACTTCATTTATTCCGCTGGACGGTAATGGGATGTCCTGGGCCTGGTAATTTATGGTAATACTTGTGCCGTTTTCAAATTTAGGACCGGAAGCCGTCGATGATGGCGTTACCACATCAATGACAAAGGCATTGGAGTAAGAAGCAGGACTCATCACGACGCCGTTAAGATCAGTCGCCCCGGAAACATCGATCCGGGCATAACCGGAGGGATGGGTAGCCACAATATTAGCTGTGCCTATCCAGGTGGAATTTTGATAAGTGCCATTGGTATAAGTTACCGGAAATTTGTTTATGGAACCGGCCGGCGTAAAGGTTACAGTCGGCATCCTGGTGTAATCCAGATTCGATCCTGGGGCAAAGGTAACCGTAACGGTGATTGATCCGGCGCCGGCTGGATCAGGAACAGTCTTTACGCTGCTGCAAAGAGGACCAACTGAGTTAAAGATGGTTGTTTTCTGGGCCGGGGTATTGGCGGTGGGAGTATCTTCTCTGTTGCCGGCACCATCAGTGGCTGCCGTGTAAAAATCATATTCACCGTCTCCATCTGCCGGCAGGAAATAGAGGGTGCCGGAATTACCGGAGCCTTTTACCCCGCTTTCCCGCCAGTTACCGAAGCCGGTGCCTTTATTCACTCGATAGTAGAGAGAGACTTTGACTACCTCTGTCCCCGGGTTTGGATCGTTGGCTGTAAAGGTAATGGGTATGGGAGAAGTGCTGGTATTACCCGGGGCAGAGGCAGCGACAGATGTAGGTATTTGAGTATCTATTATGAAGTTATGAGTATTATCAGGATTCATTATATTGCCGTAATTGTCTTTGGCTCCGCTTATCTCTAAAGCAGCCTGGCCATTAGTATGACCGGCCTGCACCGTAGCTATGCCCTGCCAGGTAGCAGTTCCGGTAAGATAAGCGCCGGCAAAAGAAACAGTGATCAGACTTCCATTTGGTCTGAATACCACGGTAGGATTGACCGCCGTGTTTATCCCTGAGCCTGCATCGGTAAAGTTAATAGTCACTTTAATCTGACCGGCTTTAGCTAAATCAGGAATGATGGTTACGCCGGAGACCTTAGGATTAGACAAATCAATATTGAGACCATAAACAGTCAGGGCATCGGCATCATCGGCCCCGGCATTTGGCACGGCCTCTTTATTCCCGGCCTTATCAACCGAGAGGGTATAGAATCCGTAAGTCCCTTCGCCGTCAGCCGGGCTGAAAGAGAATGTCCCGGTGGTATCGGATGAAGTCAGACCGCTGTTCTTCCACGGGCCATACCCGGTGCCGTTGTTGAAGATATACCAGAGTTGGGTAGAAGCCACCCCTGAAGCCGGGACAGGGTCTGAGGCCGTAAAGCCGGCCGTAATAGGCGAAGATGATGCCCTGGCCGGAGCAGAGGCCACTGAAGCCGGTGGGGTCAGATCATAAATAGTAGTCGCTTTGGGAACTAAGGTAGAAGCCGGAAGGGCGCTCCAACCGGCCGTCCCTTCATTCATACCACTGCCTTCAATACTGACCGTCCCTTCCACATTGTAGGTATTGGCCGCTTTATCCCTCGATTGGGTATAAAACTCGTAGGTGCCCTCTCCGCTCGGAGAGAAGTTAAAGGTGCCGGTGGTTCCGGCAAGTGTCAGGCCACTGTCAATCCAGGCCGTGCCCGGCTTAATCCGATACCAGAGCCGGGTTATATCTACGCCGGCAGGATTAGGAGACTTAGCATCATTAGCCGTAAAATTAACCTCAATCTTGTTGGGATCATTCCCATAAGCAGGTGAAGAAGCCGTTGAGACCGGGTCAACTACATCGATCACAAAGACATTGGTGTAGGCAGCAGCCGGCATGACATTTCCGTTGACATCCTTAAAGCCGCTCACGTTCACCTTAACCTGACCACTGGCGTGGGTAAGGAGCACCATGCCCTGACCTGTCCAGGTATTATTACTGCAGACTACGCCTTGATTGACCGCTACATCCGGCTGACCGGGCGGGGTAAAGGTGACCACCGGGGCCGGGGTGGCGCTGCAATCAAGGTTAGTCCCGTTCGGGAAGTTGATGGTAATAGTTACCAGGCCGCGTCCGCTTACCGAAGGTGAAGCCGTAACGCTGCTTGGCGCCGGCGGCTGGGTATCTTTTATAATGTTGACCGTGCCGGAGCGGGAGGTTGTATTCCCTTTGGCATCGGCAGCCGTAACCGTGTAAGTTGCTGCGCCAACATAGCCTGGTATGCTGGCCAGGTCGATAGAAAAACTTCCGGCCAAAGGATCGATAGCTATCGTCCCTGGTCCTGAAATACCACCGGCCGGATTGGTTTGGTAAGTCAGTCGGGCCGATACGACCCCAATATTATCGCTGAAGGAGCCGGCAATCGTGAACTGCTGGGCGCTAACGGCCTGCGTCGGATTATTAACCGACAGATTAAGAACCGGGGGATCATTGTCAATCACCGTAATCTGGGCCGGGTTGGTAACCCCATTTACAGGAACAATAGTAGAATTACCAGCCGCATCCCAGGCGATCACGTAGAAATTAATCGTATTAGCGCTGTTAGGGCTGACCGGAATAGTGGCCTGACCGTTAATGAAATTAAGCACCACTTCCGGAGAGGCCCAGTAATGGAGTTCCGCTCGAGTAATCCCGATATTATCAGTGAACTTAGTTGTCTTAATGGTAACACCCTCACCGGTCGTGCCCGTGGTTGGGTTAGCCGGATCAAGAGTAATTACGGGCGGATCATTGTCGGCAACGGCTACCGTGTATGGCCCTACCCGGCCTATGTTGCCGGCTGCGTCCGTGGCTGAGATATAATAAGTAAGATTGCCGACAAAGTTAGTCGCCGGCGTGAGGGCAGTCGAATATTGGCCTGTTACCGAATCATAAGTCATCGTAACCGGTGAAGCCGGACTGCTGACCGCATTGGACGGCGAATAGGCCAACCGGACGATTAGACTTCCCGTCCCGGTCTTGTTGTCACTGGCGGTAGCCGTTATGATAACCGGATCACCGGTTGTGCCGGAGATATTTCCGGTTAAGGCCGTTACCGCTGGTTGAGTGATGTCTTTCACGGTCACTGTCCCGCCGGCCGCCGCAGTATTAAGAGCGGCATCAGAGACAGTAACCTGATAATTTATCGTCCCTTCAAAGGAAGAGGAAATCTGGAGGCCGGCCTGACCGGAAATAAAGATTATCCCCGAAGGCGGCCAGACAGCATTGGGATCAACAGGCGTAGTCGTGTAGGTCAAGATTGCGGAAGCAATCCCGATATTATCACTCAAGGTAGATGCCCTGAGGTTGACAGTCTGCCCACTATTGGCCGTAGCCGGATTAAGACTGTCCAGGGCAATAATTGGCGGATCATTGTCGGTTACGTTTAAATTGTAAGGGCCAAGTTGGGTAATATTTCCGGCGGCATCACTAACCTCAATCCGATAGGGTATCGGAGAACCCACCGCATGGGCTATCGGAATAGTCGCGCTGCCGCTCATAAAATCAAGGGCCTGCTGGTTTCCACCAATGGGGGTGTAATAGAGATTAGCGCTTACTACCTTCACGTTATCCGATAAAGTCTGAGCCGTAATGGTTACAGGCTCACCTGTCGTGGCTGCGTTTGGCGTAGATGACAGGATAAGAGTCGGGGGCTGATTATCAGTAACAATAATCTTGTAATATCCACTGGACGGCTCCCTGGTGCTGTTGCCTTCATTATCGGTTGCCCGGAGATAATAAAGTATCTCGCCGGTCTTATTGTTGGGTATGTTAATAATAGCCGTGCCGCTGGTGCTCTGAACAGGCAGTGGATTAGAGGTCGAAAATTGAATCTTGGTCTCGGTTCCACCAATGGGGACATAGTAAAGATCAGCGGCGGTAAGTGAGATATTATCCGAGAAGTAAGCCGTAACAGGGACTGATCCGGCACTGGTCGTCGCCGGATAATTGTCACCGGGTGAAACATTGGAGATAAGGGGTGGTGAGACGTCTCCAACCACGATCTGAGCCGGCACGGTAGTTACCTTCCCGGCCGCATCCTTAGCCGTGATCTGGTAGTCGATGACCCCTTTAAAGCCGGAGCTAATAGTCAATATCTTGCTCCCTGATGAAATATCCGCAGGAGAGGTATGGGAGCTAATAGACCCGGCCGGCAGCCAGCTCAGTTCTGCCAGGGTGACCCCAATATTATCAGAAAGGGAAGCCGCCAGAGTAATGACCGCACCACTATTGGCTTTTGACGGATTATTGGGATTGAGGATAACCACCGGGGCATCATCATCTGAAACCACCAGGTTGTAGTTCCCGGTGACCGCCGGCAGTCGGTTGGTATTCCCGGCCGCATCCTTAACCTCTACATAGTAGGTAATCGTGCCTACCTTATTCGCTGACACCGGGATGACGGCCGAACCGGTGATGAAATCAAGGGACTGCTGGGAGCCGCCAATAGGGGTGTAGTAAAGGGTGGCTGAGGTAATTCCAATGTTGTCACTGAATACAGTCGTACCGATAGTAACATTATTACCCGTTCCGGTAGTTAAATTCGGAACCGGGGACGGATTCAGGGTAACCGCAGGGGCATCATTATCAGTTACGGTAATCTTGTGAACATAGAGGGTATTAACCGGGTCTCGTTTGGTGTTACCGGCTGCATCGGCCGCCACGATCCAGTAGCTGATCTCGCCCACCTTGTTAGAGGCAACCGGTATCTCTACCCGGCCGACATTGGCTACTAAAGGCATCATGGAAACAACCTGTCCGCTGCCGTCAATGAGAACCCAGTAAAGGTTAGCTGAGGTAACTCCTACATTGTCGGTAATAGTAGCAAAAATGGCGATGGTGTCTCCGGTTGTGCCGCCCGCCGCCGGATCCTTTACGATGTTGGATATTACCGGGGCGGTCTTATCACTTACGGCAATAGCGCCTGTCCTGGCATCACTATTGGCCGCCGTATCTTTAACGGTGATAGTATAATCGATAGTCCCCACAAAGCCGGTTTTAATGGAGACCTGAACAGAGATATCCCCGCTCGGCCCGGAGGTAATAGAAATAGGTGAACCACTGGTCGGGGTAATTATTCCACCGGCCGGGTTGGTTACATAATCTAATTGAGCCCCGGTTACGGCAATATTATCCGTGAAGCTGCCCCTCAGGGTAACGGTATCACCACTGGCCGCTGTCTGAGGATTGGAGCCGGAAAGCTGCAGCGCCGGCCTGTCATTATCAGTCACTGTAATGGTGAAAGCGGGTGAAGTAGTTTGATTAGTTCCATCGCTGACCACTACATAGTAAGGAATACTTCCTGTCTTATTAACTGCGGCCGGGACAAAGGCTGAGCCGGAACTAAAGCCCAGCGGCATCGTTACGCCGCCAATAGGTGTGTAGTAAAGGGTGGCGCTCTGCACCCCCACATTGTCAGTTAGAGTGCCGGTAATGGTTACCCCTTCACCGGTAGCAGCCGCCGCATTGGCTAATCCGCTTACCTGCGGGACTTCATCATCGGTTACGGTTACCTTGTAAGTGCCCATAACCGGCTCTCTGGTTAAATTACCTTCCGTATCTTTAACCACGAGGTAGTATTTAATATCCCCGACTTTGTTATTGGCCACCACGATAGTCCCATTGTAAGTGCCGGCAGGAGATTCTGTCATAATCACTTCGGTTTCAGTGCCATTAATTGGGGTGTAATAAAGCTTAACTGAGGTAATTCCAAGATTGTCGGTGATGGCTGCCGTAGCCGCGGTATTATCTCCGGTAGTGGTAGTTATATTACCCCTGGAAGAGATAACCACGGCCGGGTTGGCGGTAGAGGTATAGATAACCGAACAATCAGCGTTGGCGGGTATTGCCTCGATATTTCCGGCCCCGTCAGCCGCAATGGTGTAAAATTCGTAAGTGGCATTTCCCCCTGAAGGGATAAAAGAGAAACTGCCATTACTCCCCTGGACTGAGAGTCCGGAGTTAGTCCAGGCGCCAAACCCATAACCAGGATTGACTCGATAGTAAAGGGTAGTAGAAGCAATACCCGTTCCTGCCGGATCACCATTCCGGGTGTCTGAAGCGGTAAAATCTACGGTAATAACCGAGCCGCTGGCATAACCGGTCGGAGGACAAACAGCATTAGAAAGGGGCTTCGTAACATCGATCTTAAAGGTATAAGGACTTTGGGTCCCAGTAGCCCCATTAGTTGTCAGCGGGACCATCTTATTGCCCGCCTCATCAGTGGCCTCAGAAACAAGGATGCGAACTTCACCATTATAATTGTAAGTAGAAGGTAAAATAGCCTGTCCCATCCAGAGATTGCCGGCGTAAGAGGTCTTAGTAACCGAAATCTTAGGTGAACCGGAGACCGGGGCAAATTCTACTACAGGTTCAATACCGTAGTTTAAGCCGCTTATCTCATCCGTAAAACTAACCGTAATGGTTATGGTTGAGTTGGCCCTGGCCGGATCAGGGGTGGCCGCAGCATTGGTTACCCTCGGCTTGACCGTATCAATGATAAAGGCATTAGCCTTAGCGTAAGGTTGAAGGATATTGCCGGCCAAGTCTTTAACCCCCACTATATTAACAGTAGCCGGGCCGTTGGGTGAGGTGCAGGGAACAAAGGCAGTGCCCGTCCAGATACCGTTGGCAAAGGTAGTCTGGGTTAGGGTAACAGGCGAACTGCTGCCGGACGGTGTAAAGGTGATAGTAGGAGAGGCGCTGTGATCTATCCCGCTTCCCTCATCACTAAAGGTCGCCTGGATGGTAACCTCCATTCCATCAGGATGATCCTGCCGAACCTCACAACCGACTGGATTAGGAGTCGCTTTCAGGACGCTTACCGTAGGTTTGCTGGTATCGTAGATAATGGAATCATCGGCCCGTTCATTAGGTTGGAAGGGCACTTCCTCTTCGTTGCCGGCCTTGTCTTTGGCGACGGTGTAGAACTCGTAGGTTCCTTCGCCGGCCGGTGGGGAAAAGCGGAACTTGCCGTACATCCCGGTAGCCGTAACAGTGTATTCAGACGGACTAAGACCGGAATTGATCCAGTTGCCAAAGTCATTACTACCTTTAGGCTTTACTCGATACCAGAGCTTGACCGTATCAATTCCGGAGCCATTGACCCCATCATCAGCCGTAAAATTAACCTGAATAGGAGAGGCTGAGGTATAAGGCGGCAGTTCTGCGGCCGTCACAATAGAAGCAGGTTTGGTGGTGTCAAGGACAAAACTGAACCGGCTGTCATCGGCCATAATATTGCCGGCCTTATCACCCACGCCTGTAATCTTAATGGTGGCTGCTCCATCCGTCGCCGTCTGAGGCACTAAGGCCTCACCCTGCCAGGCGCCGCCGGTATAAGTTCCAACCGGATTCACCGTAACCGTAATACCGTTAGCCGTGGTAAAACTGACCGCCGGTGATTTATTCGGATCAAGCTGACCGTAAAGATCAGTCATATTCACCGTAAATTTGAGGAGAGAACCGGGAATGGCCGGATTAGGAGTAACAAGTAAGGTGGCCACGGTCGGATCAACCGTATCAACCTCAAAGACATTGTTCTGGGAATAAGGGGTCATAATATTGCCGGCCCGGTCCCTTACCTCGCTTATTGATAGCCTGGCCGGTCCGGAGGTGTGGGTGCAGAGGATAGTAGCCGTGCCCTGCCAGGTATCGGTGTCGCTCCAATTTCCGCTTACCTGCCAGTCTTTCTCATTGGGCCCGCCATTCGGATAGAACCGGACGATCGGAGGAAGAGAGGTATCAATCCCGGAACCGGTCTCAATAAAATCTATAGTTAGATTAACGATATTATTAGGAATATCATTAGGAACTCCAATACCACAATTATTGCCGCCATCATTGTCGTTAACTAAAGTGGGACCGGCCGTAATGCTGGAAACTACCGGTCTGACCGTATCTGAACCCAGGGTAAATGGTCCGGCTATAGGATCAAGCTCGTTGCCGGCCACATCATAAGTAATGGTCTTTAGCCAATAGTTGGCTCCCGGAGTCAATAAGCCGGTATTCCAGGTGATCTTCCAACCATCAGCCCCGTTATTGTCACCGGCGATAAGGGTCCAATTAGATAGAGGCGTGGCTGGGGGAGTTCCACCCGTATATCGACGATAATAGAAATCAATCCGCTCCACCCCGGAACCATTGGTTTCATCACTCACATTAGTTGCCTCCAGAGTAACTGTCCCGTAAAGTGTGCCGGGCGGAGACTGGGGATAGACATTAGCCGTAGAACTGGTAAAGGTGGTGGTCGGTGGGGGAGTATTATCTGCCAGCAGATTGATAGAGCCTGTGGCCACATTACCCTTCTTATCAGTCGCGGTTATTGCCAGATATTTCATTCCGGATGGAATCCCCTTAGCGGCCGTAATCGAAAGGGTATACAGAGAGCCGCCATTATTGGACATGGCCTGGCTGCTTGAGCCGCCAATAGGAGAGAGATCAACGACCACCGAGGCCACACCACTTGGATCACTTACTGTGATAGAAAGCAGCGAGGTGTCTGTTCCATTGGGGATAATGGCCGGTGGATTAGCCTGCGGACTGGCCAGAACCGGGGGCATAACATCCGAGAGGATATTGATGGTCCCCTGTCTGGAAGTGGATAATCCGGCTGCATCTTTAACCGTGACCGTATAGGTAACCAGTCCATCGTATCCCGGCACGGTAGTCAGGCCGGCGCTCCCACCCATAAAATCAAGAGTAGCCCCTGGCGGCTGGATACCACCTGCCGGATTAGTGACATAAGTCAGCTCAGCGCTGACCACGCCAATATTGTCATTAAAGGAACCTTGAACGACAACTGTTTCACCACTCATGGCCTGAGTGGGATTAGAAGCCGAAAGAGTAAGCCCAGGGGCATCATTATCTGTCACTGTGATAACCAGATGGGCTGTTTCAGTCACATTACCGGCCGCATCCTGAGCCACTACCCAGTAAGTAATGGAAGCCGTGCTGTCATGGGCCACCGGGATAGTCGCGCGTCCACTGGAAAAATCAAGCTTATTTACCGAAGAAGTCTGGTAATAGAGGGTGACTGAAGTTAGACCAATATTATCCGAAAGTTGGGTGGCATTAATCGTTACAGACCCACCAGTAGTAGCTGTAGTCGGATTGGCCGGATTAAGGGTAACTACCGGTGATTTATTATCAGAGATAGAGATAGTATAGGGGCCTACATTGTTGATATTACCGGCACTGTCACTGGCGGCGATATAGTATGAAACCCCACCCACCCGGTCATTGGCCAGATTAAGGCTGATCTCATAGCGACAGGTTACCCCATTGTAAACCATATTCACTGGTGTAGATGGAGAAGTAATCCTATTAACAGGAGTATAGGAAAGCCGGACATTAGACACCCCAATATTATCGGTCACATTAGCCCAGATATCTGCCTGATCACCGGTGGTTCCGGCTACATTCCCGCTCGTCCTGGAAATAACCGGGGCAGTGCCATCACTGACCGTTATTGAACCATTGTCTGAGGCAGAATTTCCGGCGGCATCCGTAGCCGTGACAGTGTAATCTATCCGACCGGTAAAACTGTTGCTAATCAAAAGATTGGCCTGCCCGGACAGGAAATTTATTCTCGAAGGAGGCCAGACAGCCCCGGGATTAACCGGAGCAGTAGTATAGGTTAATTGGGCTGAAGCAAGGCCGATATTATCATTCAAAGTGGCTGTCAGGGTGATTTGGTCTCCACTCTGAGCCAACGTGGGATTAAAGCTGTCTAGATCTACTGTCGGATTATCATCATCGGTTACATTTAGGTTATAATCACCAAGTGTTGGCCACCGGGTGGTATTCCCGGCTGCATCCTTGACTTCGAGGTGATAAGGAATCAGGCCCACGGCATGAGCCACCGGGATAGTCCCTGTCCCGGTCATGAAATCCACTACCTGCTGACTTCTACCAATAGGAGTGTAATAAAGTCCGGCGCTGGTAATGCCAATATTATCCGTAAAGAGACTGGTGCTTAAGACCACCTTTTCTCCGGTAGTGGCCATAGTGGGTGTAGAAGATAAGGTGACCTGAGGGGACTGATTATCTACAACCACAATGGTATAATATCCGCTGGTCGGCTTGCGGGCAATATTTCCCTTATCATCAGTTGCCGTCAGATAATAGCTGATTGATCCCACTTTATTGCTGGGGATATTAACCACAGCCGTTCCACTGGCCGAAGCAAGAGGAAGCCCCGCCACCATTGAAACTTCTGTCTCAGTCCCACCGATAGGAGTGTAGTGAAGGTCAGCCGCGGTGAGCAGAACATTGTCCGAAAAATTAGCCGAAATAGCGACTGTCCCAGCCGAAGTAGTGGTCTGATGTGGGTCCGTTGGCTGAACGTTAGTGATAGATGGAGGCGAGACATCGCCTACCACAATAATCCCAGGGAAGGTAGTGTTATTTCCGGCGGCATCAGCAGCCGAAAGAGTATAATCGAGCACCCCCTCAAAACTGCTGCTCAGGGTGATAATTCGTGTTCCGGAAATGAAATCTATTGGCGGAGTGTGGGAAGTAACGGCTAATACGGGTGTCCAGGTCAATTTGGCTGACGCCACACCAATGTTATCGCTTAGCGTAGCCGTTAAGGTAACGTTCTTTCCACTTCCGGCCGTCGAAGGATTATTGGGATCAGGTGTAATCGTGGGGGCATCATTATCGCTGACTATCAGGTTGTAGTCTCCGGTTGCCGGCAGACGAGTCAGATTTCCGGCCGCATCAGAGACCTTAACATGATATTTGATAGTTCCCACGGCACCGGCTGCTACTGGAATAGTGGCCCAGCCTACGGCAAAATCAAGACTCTGCTGGCTGCCACCCACCGGGGTGTAATAGAGGGTGGCCCCCGTAATGCCAATGTTATCAGAGAATACAATTGTTCCCATAGTTACATTATTTCCAGTCCCGGTAGTAAGAGCTGGTATAGGGGATGGATTCAGGGTCACCAGCGGGGCATCATTATCGGTAATACTAATCTGATGGAAGCCACTGGCCGGATTACGACTCACATTACCCGCAGCATCAGCAGCCACAAGGTAATATTTAATCTGTCCCACGAGATTATTAGGCATCCCGATCTTGGCATGGCCAATTTTAGCTACCAGAGGCAGCATCGAAAGGGTTACTTCACCCCCCCCAATAGGGATATAATGTAGATCGGCTGAGACAACCCCGACATTATCGGTGATAGTGGCATAGACAGTTACCGTATCCCCCGTGGTTCCCCCAGTGGCCGGGTCTTCCACGATATTAGTAATAGTCGGGGCAGTTTCATCGCCGACCTGGATGCTTCCTGTCCTGGCATCATTATTTGTCGCTGCATCTTTAACTGTAATGGTATAATCTATGGCGCCTACAAAATTAGTCGCAATTTTTACCTGAACAGAGAGATCACTACCCGACCCGGGAGTGATAGAGATAGCCGAACCGGAAAGCGGAGTCACTACTCCACCAGCCGGGGTTGTCACATAATCCAGCCTGGCCGAGGTAACGGCAATGTTATCCGTGAAGCTGCCCATTAGGGTTACAGTCGCCCCGCTGGCCGCTGTCTGGGAATTGGAACCGGAAAGGGTCAGGACCGGATTGTCATTATCAGAAACAGTGATGGTATAAGTAGCGCTGGTGGTAGAATTAGCCCCATCATCCGAGGCCACCAGATAGTAGGTAATATTCCCGACTTTATTTAGAGCACAGGGAACAGTAGCCGTGCCGGCCGTGAAGTCAAAACTCTGTTTGGTGCCGTCTATGGGGGTATAGAAAAGGGTGGCTGAGGCAACCCCTACATTATCGGACAGAACAGCCGTAACAGTAGTTCCTTCACCCGTGGTTCCGGTTGTATTTCCGGTAGGGTTGGTAATTACCGGTGGTTTATCATCGGCGACAGTCACCTTGTAGGCGCCCATAGCCGGCTCCCTGGTCAGATTGCCTTCCGTATCCTGTACCACTATGTAATATTTGATATTCCCGGTCTTGTCATTGGCCACCGGGATTGTTCCAGTGTAAGTCCCTGCTGGGCCTACAGCCATAGCCGCCTCAGTCTCGGTTCCGTTTATGGGTGTATAATAAAGCTTGACAGAACTAATTCCGAGATTATCCGTCACAGATACGGTGGCCGCCGCATCATTTCCCGTGGTGGAGGCTAAATCTCCGGTGGCCGAGACGACCTGGGCGACATCGGCTGTGGAGGTATAGATGACCGAACAATCGGCCGAGCCTGGTAATTGCTCGATGTTACCGGCCCCATCAGTGGCAATGGTGTAAAATTCGTAGGTGGCATCTCCACCTGAAGGAACAAAAGAAAAACTATCGGAAAGATCCTGGATAGCAAGCCCAGAGTTAATCCAGGGGCCAAAACCGTAACCAGGATTGGCCCGGTAGAAAAGCTCCACCTTATCAATACCTGTGCCCGCCGGGTCACCATTCTGTTTATCACTGGCCGTCAGATCAACATCGATCATCGGCCCACTGGCATAACCTGTTGGCGGACAGACAGCAGATGAAAGCGGCCTGGTCACATCAACCCAGAAGGTATAAGGACTCTGTATTCCAGTGCCCCCATTGGCCGTCAAAGGCACCATTTTATTGCCGGCTTCATCTATGGCCTCGGAGACAAGAATTCGCACTTTACCGTTGTAATTGTAAGTGGGTGGCAGAAGGGCCTCACCCCTCCAGGTATTCCCGGAATAAGAGGTCTTATTAACCGTCACTTTGGGTGAACCGGAGATCGGGGCGAATTCCACCACCGGCTTAATACCATAGTTTAAACCGGTCCCCGCTTCCATAAAGGTGAGATTAATGGTGACAGTCGAATTGGCAGCCAGGGTGTCGGGAGTAGCCGTGGCATTGGTGACCACTGGTTTGACTGTATCGATAACAAAGGCATTGCCCTCGGTGTGGGCTTGCATAATGTTGCCGGTTAAATCTTGAACACCAAGTATCTTGACTGAGGCCGGTCCATTCAGGGTAGTGCAGGGGACAAAGACCTTGCCCGTCCAGACTAAATTGGCAAAAGACTGCTGCGTCAGGGTGACCGGGGCCCCTCCATCAGGAGTGAAGGTAACTACCGGGATAACCGTGTAATTGATTCCACTCCCTTTTTCCTCAAAGGTAACCGTGACCGTAATCTCCTTCCCATTGGGCTGGTCTGCCCTGATCTCACAGCCCACCGGATCAGGGGTGGCTACCACCCCATCCGTCGCCACCTTAGGTTTGGTAGTGTCATAGACGATAGAATCATCGGCCCGCTGGTTAGGCAGGAAAGGAACCTCTTCCTCATTACCGGCCTTATCCTTAGCTATGGTGTAAAACTCATAGACCCCATCACCTCCGGCGGGGCTAAAAAGGAACTTCCCATACATCCCGGTAGCCGTAATGGTATATTCAGTAGGAGAGGCGCCGGAATCAAGCCAATTCCCAAAGTCATTTTCACCTTCCCGTTTCACTCGATACCAGAGTCTGACCGTATCAATTCCGGATCCATTGGCCCCATCAGCAGCCGTAAAGTTAACCTGAATAGGAGAAGCAGAGGTATAGGGAGGCAGTTCTGAGGCATTTACCGAGGAGGTGGGCTTAGTGATGTCAATGACGAAACGGAAACGGGTAGTATCATCGGTCATAATATTGCCGGCCATATCACCGGCCTTTGTAATACTAATGGTAGCCACTCCATCGGCCGCATTAGCCGGAACCAGGGCCTGACCTTGCCAGGTGCCGCCGGTATATAATCCTGTTTGATTAACCTGAACCACAATACTGTTGGAGGTGGTAAAGGTAACCGTAGGTGGGGTATCAGGATTGAGCTGTCCGTATTCATCCAGCAGGTAGAGGGTAAATTTAAGGAGTGAGCCGGAAATGGCCGGATCAGGCAGAACAGTCAATTGACTCACGACCGGATCAACCGTATCGACTTCAAAGACAGAGTTCTTGGAATACGGCTGCATTATCTTGTTATTTAAATCCCGCACATTGCTTATTTGGAGCCGGGCTATCCCGCTGGTATGGGTGCAGAGGATAGTCGCCGTGCCCACCCAGGTAGCGCTGTCGGAATAGCTCCCACTCACCTGGAGGTCTTCCTCATTGGGGCCATTATCCGGGTAGAAACGAATAACAGGAGGGATGGAGGTGTCAATACCTGGTCCGACATTGGTAAATTTAATCGTCAGATTAACGATGTTATTGGGGTCATCATTAGGAATCATGGCATCACAGTTATTGCCCCCATCATTGTCATTTACTAAGATTGGGGCGGCCGTGATGGACTGCACCGTTGGTTGGGCCATTGCCACACCACTGAGCAAGGATATAAAGGAAACAAGAGTGAGGACTAAGACTACCATTGATAATCTGCTGTGTTTTTTCATAATACTTATTCCACCTTCCTTTTACTGACCGGACTCTCCTCTCAACCTTAAAATTGAGAGGCATCGGCCTTAATGTGATTTAAATTTTAATGCCAATAGGGTATTGAATTGCCCTGCCGGTTATTTATTTATTTGGCAAGTAACTACTCAGCCGCAGATTTACGCAGATTTACTGCGGCTGAGTAATTACTTTACAATAAAAAAACCACGGTATCAGGACAAGAATCTCTTGTTCACAGTATCTTTCATTCATCCGTGAGAAAGATTCTTATGCCTTCCGTGGTTTAAAATGCACAGATTCCCAAAGATTTTGGTTTCCTAATCTGTGCTGTGTAATGTAATCTGTGGAGTAACTACTCAGGTTCACAGTTCACAGTTCAAGGTTCAAGGTTCAAGGTTCAAAGGTTAGAGAGCGACCAACCGTGAACTGTGAACCTTTGAACCTGACAACCTGAGCAGTTACATCTGTGGATTAAATGTCTCAAGAGAGAACGGGTTTTTGAAATAGAGGTGTCTTGACAGAAGTCACTCCTTGCCCGCCCCACCTTATTTTCCTAATCGGCAAAATAATGATCAAACTTAACCACATATTGAACCCAACGGGAAAAAACTTTGACCGGCACAATCAAAAATTCACCACGGAGACGCGGAGACACAGAGAACTAATGTTATTGCAAATTGCAAATTTAGCAATTAGCATTTCAAATTTAAAATGAGTTTTCCTCCGTGCCTCCGTGTCTCCGTGGTGAATTCTAATCGCACAGCTCGAAAAACTTCACGGCTACTTTTCCATTGACATCCCTGCATGTCTATGGTATACTTAAACAGAGGATATTCAAAAAGGTAAAGGAGGTAGGTGAAGATGAAAATGTCAGGTGTGATGACAGTCGCCGCGATCTTATTAGTTATGATAACCCCTTTATTTGCTCAGGCCCAGAGTTCGCAGGAGATTAACAGACAGATACTTGAAAAGCTCACCCAAATAGAAACACGACTGACACAAGTAGAAACACGACTGGGACAATTGGAAACACGAGTGGCACGGCAGGAAGAAGGGCAGAAGGCTTTGAGTACAAGGATAGATGATCTGAGGGGGTTGATATACGTAATCCTCGCCGGAATGTTTGCCTTAGTAGGATTTATAATATGGGACAGAATAACCACCATCGATCCCGTGCTAAAACAGACAACGGAGTTAGAAAAGAAGTTAAAAAAAGAACGCGATACGATCAGGAAGGTGTTCAACGAGTACGCCAAGAAGGATCCCCGGTTTGCCGAGGTGTTGAGAACAGCCGGGATGTTATGATCGGGAACTAAACAGAAGATATTTAAGGAGGTAGAGGAGAATGAAGTTACTATCTGTAATAATAACAGGGGCAGTAACCTTCTTAGTTGTGCTGACTCCTTTATGCGCTCAGGCCCAGAGCTCGCAGGAGATTAACAGGCAAATACTTGAAAAGCTCACCCAGGTAGAAACACGACTGATCCAGGTAGAAACACGACTGATCCAAATAGAAACACGGCTGACACGAGTGGAAACACGGCTGACACGAGTGGAAACAAAAGTGGAAGAAGGGCAGAAGGCTTTGAATCAAAGAATGGATGATCTGAGGAGCGAGTTAAAGGGAAATATAACTGATCTGAGAGACCTGGTATACGTGCTCCTGGTTGGAATATTTACCTTAGTAGGATTTATATTATGGGACAGGAGGAGCACCATCGCTCCCGTGGTAAAACAGGCAAGGGAGTTAGAAGACAACAAGGATGCGGTATGGAAGGTGTTAAAGGAGTATGCGAAGAGGGAGCCCCGGTTTGCCGAGGTGTTGAGGACCGCCGGGATATTATATAGCTCTTAAGATAAATATTTTGGGGTAAGCGAATTCAAGATAGGCTATG
>JASEGY010000800.1 GCA_030019105.1 bacterium
CATCAAATATCCAATCATCTACCTCTTGAGTGGTAGCTTCCCAGCCATATACCCGACCGATGCGTTTGGAAATATCACCCGCACCCTTGTATCCATGCTGTTTCATACCTTCAATCCATTTGGGGTTAAGGAGCTTTGTTCGTACTACCCTCCTAACTTCATCAGCCATATCACGCACTTCAACATGTTCTGTCTCACGGGTATCACCATAGTAGGTTTTTACTTCCTTACCGGAAAGATTTCTAGCCGCAGCCGTCATACCACCATGCGTACCAAAATAACAGCAGCAGCCAAACAGGTCGTGTTCATCAGAAACCACCTTGTTGTAGGTTATATCTACGGTCTTTAAGTTGTCAGCTAATTGACGATGTTTTTCCTGGCCAAATATCTCTTTACCATAAGCATATCCATTCCAGTAAACAAACACATCTGACAGGTCTTTTTCGTCTTTCCAGGCAGAGGCATAGACTGCTAATTGAGTCCCTGCCTGATAAGTACCGGGCTTTGAAGCAAAAACCCGCAAGGTAGCATTTCTCCATGCCTCTTTATTTTCTTCGTTTTCACCTGCCTCAATTACCTGAGCCAGAGAATGTTTACGGACAAAATTCATCTCAACTGGTTCAGGCAAAGAGGCCACAGCCTGAATAGCTTCATCCACAAGCTCAATACAGTTTGGGAAATTATCACGGCTAATACCAGATACTCGTATGGTAACATCAATCCTTGGCCGGCCTAATTCCTTAAGAGGTATAACCTCAAAACCTTTTACCCTGCCGTTTGACAGCCAGATGGGTTTGACACCAAGAAGGTAAAATATCTGGGACATACCTTCACCGTCAGCCCACATAATATCATTACACATCCAGTAGATGGCAACATTTTCTGGTATCTTGCC
>JASEGY010000801.1 GCA_030019105.1 bacterium
GTTATCTGGCCGAGGAAGAGAAACTTGATTTCAGTTGGACGACGATATTGTGGTGTAAGAACATGGGGGACGTAGTTAAAAAACGTAAGAAACAATTGCGGGGTAAAGCTATTTGCGGCATCGTTTCAAATCGCCAAAATAACGGCTTTACACTTTCAGGATGAAGCTGCCTTACTCTCGTTCCCACGCTCTGCGTGGGAACGCCACACAAGACGCTCTGTATCAGACGGTTACGTTCCCACGCAGAACGTGGGAACGAGAAAGTAATCTCTTGGAAAAGTGTAAAGCGATCTCCTGGGCATTTACCAGGCGGATGAAACGATGCCCTATTTGCCTAACAACTCATGTGCGCCAAGAGAAGCTTGGCGTTCCTGACGGGGTGAAAGTCCCCGTAGAGTAAGGGCTAACCACCCGCTTTTACCGAGTGTTGCAGTTGTGAAGGAGGTAGCTTAGCACAAGGTTCAAGGAGTACCGAAGCGTGGAGCCAAACTCCCGGCGTTAGGAATGAGGGGTCTCCTAAGCCCTAACGAGCCCGAAAGGGAACACAAAACCCAGGAGACAGCTAACCGAACAACATAACTGAAGCGTACACAGGGAACAGTGTAGGCCACAGGGGAGCTCGCACCTCCCTGAAGTCCTGAGATCGCCCCGTTAACGTAGATAGATGCTGCACGGCGACAGTCGGTGATTCCTGGAAGCCAACAACGAAACAGCCGGTATGGTGAGGCTATAGAGAGTAGTCGGGGTTAACAAAAGGCGTGGCATGCACAGAGAGGAACGTACAAGAACTTGGGAGACCCCTGCATTTCCTCACGAAGCATGGGAGGTATTCATTAGGGTGCAGTTACTCTCAGCTCCAGCCCCAACTGTGGACTCTATCCCGACTGGCCG
>JASEGY010000802.1 GCA_030019105.1 bacterium
TTCCATTTTGGGACCAGCTTCCGGAATCGAATCGCAGAGGGTTGCTTTATATGCTAATACGTTTAGTGGAAAAGAACTTAGGTCGCGTGCCGGCCAGGGAGGTGGGATATCGTGATGAGCAAAGAACCCTTGAGCCATTCGAAACACCCGATCCAGCAGAAGGATACCGAACCCCAAAGTGTTAGCAGCCCGCTACGAATTGAGAAGGTCACCTCAAGGCATCTGGATCGTTTGGCGGCGGTCTATATTCGCCAATCCACGCCGCAGCAGTTGATCCGGCATCAAGAATCAACAGAGGTCCAGTACAATTTGAAATCTCGCGCCTATCAATTGGGTTGGCCCGAAGATCGGATTGATGTGATCGACGATGATTTGGGCCAATCGGGCGCCTGGGCCGAGGGGCGTCACGGCTTTCAGCGGCTCGTGACGGAAGTTTCTCTGGATCATGTTGGAATTATCTTTGGTGTGGAGATGTCTCGCCTGGCCCGTTCGTGCAAAGATTGGTATCAACTGCTTGATGTGTGTGCTCTGTTTGGAACCTTAATTGCCGATTTAGACGGCGTCTACGACCCTTCTCAGTACAATGACCGCCTTTTGTTAGGACTAAAAGGGACGATGAGTGAAGCCGAGCTTCACATTTTGAAACAACGAATGCTGCAAGGGAAGTTGAATAAAGCTCGACGTGGGGAACTGGTATTCAATCTTCCGATCGGCTATGTGCGACGGCCTAATGGGGAAGTGGCTTTCGATCCGGATGAACAAGTACAAGCGGTGGTGCGTCTTGTTTTTCGGAAGTATGAGGAATTGAGGACACTAAATGCCACCTTGCAGTATCTAGCATCAGGTTTGATCAGCGTCTTAGAAATTGCATAACTGGAATTATGGTGG
>JASEGY010000803.1 GCA_030019105.1 bacterium
GCGGGCTGCAAGCGAAAGCTGAAGGGATTGAGCCCCGAAATAATCATAGTGCCGGTGGTCGATACTCTATGTTTAGGAGCAGGCAGAAGTCTTGTAGCCGTCAAGGCGAGGCTATGAGAACCCGGCGGGGTCTGAGACCGTTGCAAGCTATCAAATGGAACTAAGGGGAACTCGGGAGAACCAGAGTATCTACCAGAAGAATTCCCTTAAATATTCTCTGGTATAGGCGGTAACAAGCCTATAGACGGCAAGGAGCTGCACAATATACTCTGGTAGTCGGACTAACTCATACTACCGAGGAAACAGGGTAATGCCTGTGGAGGAAAGGGGTTAGCGGTAATGCGGCCTGTAGGTGTAGAACAGACAGGTAGATGGGACGGTAGGGACACATCTGCCAGACTCAGAGCTGGAATGAAGATGTTAACAAAACTGCTGTCCTTAACTCAACGAGCAAGAGAAAATCCAAAGCAGAGATTTACATCCCTAATGCACTTGCTGACAGAGGATTTTCTCACCCAGTGCTTCAAGGAGCTTGAAAGGGACAAGGCTCCAGGAGTAGACGGGGTGACAGGAGAGGGTGATATATCACCTGACCTATACCCTGTCCTCGTAATGAGGATGTGTTGCCGAAGAGCCGGATGAGGGAAAACCTCAAGTCCGGTTCTGTGAGGGACATCAAATAGACTTCTATGGTAGAATATTGTGACACTCCTCATATCGAAAGAGAGGAGAAACAGGGAATACAAAGCATACCTAAGGAAGGATGTTACGATGTCTACTCGACAAGAAATCACCCTAATAGCTTGTCTTTTAACTCAGTATCACTTTCAGAGCCAGTAGTACTGACTTATGCCAACTGTTTTTTGCGTTTTTTACCTACGT
>JASEGY010000804.1 GCA_030019105.1 bacterium
GCCTAAACTCCAATTGATATCCAACCCCAAAATCTTTTTCTTAAATACTATAGTAACTGTTCACAGGTTCCCGGTTCAATGTTCAGGGTTGTTGCGTCTTTCGCCGTTTTCCTCAACTGTGAACCGTGAACCCTGAACCCGTGAACGGTTACCTTTATTACTTCCAGATAGTATTCCAGTCTCTCTTCTTTTGATCTAAAGGCGTTCTTAAAATCCCTGGTCTGGTCTTTGTAGATCAAAGGCACAGGGATTTCTTTCACGGCAAGCCCTGCTCGGGCAGCCTGCAGCCACAATTGGAGAGGCATAGCATAGCCCGGCTCAGTAAGATTCAGTTTCTTAAGCCCTGCGGCCCGATAACCTTTAAAGCCACAAAAGGAGTCGGTAATTTGATATCCGGTATACCGGCGTATTAGCCCGGTAATCTTCCTGTTTATCTCCAATCTATCCGCTGGAGGTTGATTAATCTTCAATGAATCAGGAAGGCACCGGCTGCCTGAAACAATATCAAATCGCTCAAGTTCATCAAAAAATCGGGAGATATAAGCCGGTTCGTGTTGGGCATCACAATCTATGGTAACTAAATCGGTGTAATCGTTTTTAATGGCAAATTCAAAGCCGTCAATAAGCGATTGCCCATATCCCTTATTTTCTTGATGTTCGATCAAAAAACCTATGTGGGCCTCTTCTAATATCCGCTGGGTATTATCCGTAGAACCATCATCAACGACCAGTATATCTGCGTCGGTATTTGCTTTGATATTCTCTAAGACTTCGAGGATATACTCCTCTTCATTAAAGACAGGAATTATTACCAGCTTCCTCATCACCCGTGACTAACAAAAACGCCTAAAGTTTTGGCCCTGACTCGAAGAAATCCGAG
>JASEGY010000805.1 GCA_030019105.1 bacterium
AGTTGTAGCAAGAAATGTGCCAACCTTATCAGAAAAAAACTTGAACATCGAGTGTAAGTAACCGGCTCTCCTGGGATAATAACGCTTTGAGAAGCCGTTTTAGTAATATCGATCCTGCTTACCTTAACCTGAATGGGTAAGGACTCTATGGCGGTAGCGGTTTGAGAATCACCTGACTCATCCCATCCTACGACAACCACTGTATTTGTGGGATTGCTTGCCGTGTAATCATTCACATTAGCCCTGGTATTTACCGTCAACCTGATCTCCTCATAACTACCTATCGGCAAATTAGCTATCTTCCATCTCAGGTCTTCGGGGTGAGTAATTCTTTCCGGATCGAAATTAGAGCTATGATAAGTCAATCCGGCCGGCAGAGTATCAATGACCACCACATTGGCTAAGTCCTGCCAGCCATCATTTAAGACAGTGATAGTATAAGTCAGCTCTTCCCCTGGCACAATAACACCTGTGGAAGCTGTCTTTTTTACATCAATACTTGCTTTTGGTTCGCGGATAATCATTATGGCCGGATTAGAAGAACTAACTACCCGGAATCCGGATTCATCTCTGCCCTCTACACAGGCTGTATTTACTACCTTAAAGCCATCTATCGCCTCAGGGTTTGCTGCCTTAGTGCCTACCTCTACCTCTCCCTCATCGTTGGTTATCGTCAGAATATAACTGGCCAGGCCGGCTGTATTTACTACTTCAGTATCTGCCTTAACCGTAAGTCTAATCTTTACTGAAGTTCCAGGCAACAGGTCAGCCAGGGCGGAAATATTTGAGCTGTCCCAGGTAACCACTCCTTTTGTTGGACCGGTTATACTATTACCCCGCAACATTTGCGTTGTCCGCGAGAATTCTGGAGTAATC
>JASEGY010000806.1 GCA_030019105.1 bacterium
CCAGAGCAGTTACGGGCTGTATACCAAGCAAAACCGGATACCTGATATCTGAACGTTTACAGCCATTTAATCTCGCGAAGGGACACAAATGCCACTTAACCTTTATCCAAGCATCTATGTGTCGGACGCAGTGCCGCAGGACTGGACACCGGTCAGAGGAGGCACACTCAAGTACTCGGTCCACAACCGGGCGGTGCTTCGTGAGTTACGGCGGTTGCAGATTGGCCGGTGGAAAAAGGTCATCAAAGAGGGAAATCTCGGCGAAGTTCATTACTTTGAACACGAATCCGGCCAGGTGGCTGGTGTCAAATTCTTTTCCAGGACGGTCACACCATGAGACAGAACGATCCATTCCGCATTGGCCTCTCGGAGGCAAGGGGAAGCCAACTCCAGCAATTGGAACTGTTTGCGCTATTGAATCTGGGTCTCGTGCAGTCATTAGCCAGCGGGGCTTTGAGTGTCACCGAAGCCATTGAACGCTTCTACTATGCGGACAATTGCCTCTACGTCAGAACTCATCTTCGGAGCCGGGAGGCCAACGTGATCATGAGTCACGGGGTCCAGTTACCAGACCTGTTTGACTGTTTGTCCACGGAGGAGGCACAGCGCGAGTTTTACCATGAACTGGAGACGATCCGTGCTCTTTGTTTGACGCTTTTAGAGAAGGCGCAATCCCCAGGCGTTGCTAATCGCGCGGCAGCATAGAATTGGTACCAATCTTTTTAGTGCCTATCCCAAAACCGGGACGATAGAAACCATGTTTCTTAAAAAAACATAATACAGCTTGGCGGAAGTTTCTACCTGGTTTCAGCAACGCAACTATAGTGCTTAAGAAAAAGATTCTGGGGTTGGTTGAAGATTGGAGTTTAGGC
>JASEGY010000807.1 GCA_030019105.1 bacterium
CCTCTGAACCTGACAACCTGAACGGGTTCTACCATGACTTTTGAAGAGGATACAAAAATAAGACGTTTGAGTAGAATAGGAGGTATGCAACATGAAAGTAAAGGAGCAGGCAATAAAAGAGTTAGAGACTTTGAAACCTGCGGAGGTGATGATGGTATACGATCTGATACTCTTATTTAAAGGGAATATGCCGGAGCAGAGGGTTAAAGAACGGTTGCCGGCTTACATACGAGTCAGAAATGCACTTAAACAATGCAAGTGTTCTATAAGTGAAGATATATTGTCAGCCAGGGAGGATAGAATATGAATCTATTCTTTGACACCTCTGCCCTTGTAAAAATTCTTTCACGAAGAGAAAGGTTCTGAAGTTGTTACAAGGTTAATAACTTCTGAGGAAAATGAAATCTGGGTTTTAGAACTTGTCCGGATAGAATTCGTTAGTGCAATATTTAGGAGGTTTAGAAATAAGGAAATAAACGATACGCAGTTGAACGAGGCAATCTCAGGATTTAATGAAGAGATTGTTTCCTTCAATGTTGAACAGTTTAGACAGGCAATTATAAGGGAAGCAGAATCTTTACTAAACAGATATGGCAAAATACAAGGACTTAGAACGTTGGATGCCTTACATCTGGGTGGGGGAAAAATAGGGGACGGTGGTGCGGAAAGTGCTTAGCAGAAAATGTAGTCGATTAGTTAAGCACTTCCCGCACCACCGTCCCCTAAATCCCTTTTGTGGCAAAATCATCCATTTCCCATCATTCCCATCTCTCTATTTTACATTATCTCTATATTTTTCTGTGGTCTCTGTGTCCGGTGTTCATCCGCTACTACTTTGATTATGAAAATCTAATAGCACACGGATAACAC
>JASEGY010000808.1 GCA_030019105.1 bacterium
TAATAGGGGAAGAAATAAAAGAATTAGAGGGGGTGAAGAAGATGCCATACGTTACTAGTTTTGAGAGAATTGGAATGAAAAAAGGAATGCAGCAGGGAATACAGCAGGGAATGCAGCAGGGATTGCAGCAGGGATTGTTGGAAGAAGGTAGAGAGATGGTATTGGAGGCATTGAATGAGCGGTTTGGTGAAGCTCCATCTTTCATTTCCAACGCTGTAAACCGGATAGAGGACAGAGACCTCTTGAAATCCCTCCTGCGCTGTGCAGTTCGATGTGTGTCGCTGGAAGAGTTCGAACAGGCTCTGAACGGACAAAGGTAATCTTAAGGGAGATATCGGAGTCAGACCGTGAATGGTAAGCGTTCAGGTGTCGGGTATCAGCTTTAAGAAGGCTTAATGGTTCTGGGTTCTTTAACCTTGAACCTTGAACCTGCAAAGAACCTGAGTAGTTACGGTGAGATCAACTGTCTTCTCAATTCTCATCGTGTTTAAAAATAACGACATAGTGTCTAACTTTGATGAACATAGCCGAAAGTGCTTGCACGACAATGAGTAATCAATATGGAGCCCTGAATCGTGTTTATTTTATTAGACATCTGGCCCAAATCAAAAGAACCAGCCGGAATAGCAACACTCTGAACACCAAAGAGTTAGGTTAGCTCTCTATGGTTGGCATAAAACTTGCTGCAATAGTAATCGTTCACCGCTCTTGCACCACCTGAACGAAATTAGCTAAATCTTAAGAAGGAGGTGCTCATCCGCTACTACTTTGATTATGAAAATCTAATAGCACACGGATGACACGGATTCAACGGATTACCACGGATAAAATCAGTGTAAATCCGTTGAATCCGTGTCATCCGTGT
>JASEGY010000809.1 GCA_030019105.1 bacterium
CACAAGGGTCGCCGCTACACCTCCTCGCTCTGCGGTAAAATGGCCGAAACGATGATCAAGGCCAACAACGGACACAGGCACGAATCCGGCTCACAGAAACCTGGTTTCTTGCCCGCAGTAAAAATTCGTGATAATTCGTGTGCATCCGTGGCTAAAAAATAAAGAAGGCGACGGCTATTTCACCAGCACTTTCTTTATTCTCCTTCTTTGACAACCTTAATCGAAGTCGCTTTTAAATAAGGGACCTGGTTATTTTTTAACTCTAAAGTCCCCTTAACGAGCAACCTGGTTCCAATACTTTTTACCGGATCAAGCTGACCCGGCCATTTTCCTACAACATAGATACACCCGGTTTCATCTTCAATGGCCCAATCACTGCGGGTGATATGGGGAGCCGGGCATCTTCCTTTCCAGCCCAGGAATTTACCTTTGAGAGAGATAACCCTCCCCTCGTAAGAAACAGTATCTTCCCATAACTGCCCAATGGTCAAACCAGGCTTCTCTTTCCGGTCAACCCTGTCCGAGTTAGACACGGCTTCCTTTTTAACCTCAGGGAATTTCTTTTCATCCTCAGTAGTAACACCAGCCTTCTCCTTGATGACCTTTGGCGGCTCAGAAATCTCCGGCTGTTCTGATTTAGTCCTTCCCCTTTCAGTAACGCAAGAGATTAAAAATACTACCAGCAGCAAGCTAATAAAAAAACCAAATCCTTCTTTTCTCAACTTAGTCCCCTCTTTTTGAGAAATCAGAATGCGGCATCGTTCCAAATCGTACTATAGCATTAATTAGCTTGTAATGTCAAGAAAAAATTCGACCTGTGCAATCAACTTTTTTTAACAGGTCACTGTAAAGCTTAGTCGCCTG
>JASEGY010000080.1:0-2041 GCA_030019105.1 bacterium
GACCGGGCCATTGAAGAGGCCCTGGTCGATTGCGATAAGATCGCCGAGCATTCCCATATACTGTGTGGTGAACTGCAGAGTTGCCTGGAGTCGTCAGTAGGCGGCGATAATATAACGGTAATAAATGTAAATGCAGAGACGTTATCCGTAACGGCCCCGACCTATGCGCCTATTAGTGAGTGTATAAGCCTGCCTTGCTTGAGAGCCTGGATGATAGATGAGCTGGGCGGTATAGCGGTGGCCGCGGTTGATGCCTCCCTGGATATCATCATGAGTACCGGGATATACTATGTTACTCCGACACTTTCGGCGGGAGATCACACTGTAACTATAATAGCCGTCGATGAGTTAGGGAATCAAAGCAGTAAGACTATAACGTTCAGCGTAGATGGGACGGCCCCGAAGGTTGACATCACTGCCCCGGCGGCTGGCACATTTACTTCGGCCCGGCCGCCCTTTACGGCGACCTTTAGTGACGAAGGCGCCGGTGTGGCTTCTGTAACGGCGACCCTGGACGGCAAGGATGTGACCTCGCAGGCTAATAGAGACTTAGCGGCCGGGACACTGAGCTTTACGCCAGGTACTCCGCTGAAGGATGGGGCGCATACCCTGAAAGTGACCGTAACCGATGTAGCCGGGAATAGCGCCACTGACGAGATTACGATCCAGGTGGATAACACGGCCCCGAGCCTGACTATTGTTTCACCTGCGAGTGAGGAATCTTCCCAGGGTGCACCTCTGAAGGTGACTTACGTAACAGCAGGTGAGCTCGTGATCAAGGCTGCCTTTGAGGATGCCGGCAGCGGAATTGATCCGGCCTCGGTTGAGATGACTATCGACGGTAATAAGGTAGAGACACCTACGGTTAGTATGACCGGTGTTATCTATCGGCCGGCAGTAAATGAGCTGACGGTTGGGCCGCACGATGTGACGATTAAGGTCGCTGATAAGCAGGGTAACCCGGTAGAAGCGACAGCTTCCTTTATCGTGGGTGCCCCTGAACTGGATGTTATTGAGGCCTACAACTTCCCGAACCCGTTTGATAATATGACCACTATCCGGGTGAAGCTGACCAAGATAGCCACAGTGGGCATTAAGGTTTACGATATGGCCGGTGATCTGGTGGCCACGATGGAGGCCGGAGAGGTCGTTCCTGGTAAAAGCGGCGTGGCTGACTTCAACTGGGGCGGCACTAACGATAACGGTAATCAGGTAGCCAACGGCGTCTACTTTGCCAGAATAGTGGTAGAGGACGGCGCCAAGACCGTGGTCAAGGTAATCAAGGTTGCCTTGCTCAGATAGAAGTTGCATAACCTTCCCGAAAGCTTGAGGCCTTCGGGAAGGTTGCTCTTCTGAGATAATTTCGGATTTTGGATTGCGGATTGCGGATTGCGGATTGAAAAAAGCCGCAGTTCGCAATCCAGTCCGAAGAATTCTCTCGCAAAGGTGCAGAGACGCAAAGGGGCTGTAGATGTAAAGAGGTGAGGTCAGATGTGGATAAGTGGGATTCTGTTTGCGGGGCTGTTTATTTTAGTTATGGCCGGCATCTTGTGGGATACAAGTAAGCGTAAGAAACTGGAGAAAAGAGAGAAGCAGTTAGAAAGGATAGAAAAGTTAGAAAAGGCGATTAAGGCCTATTCCAGGAAAAAGAAGCCGGCTTTGGCCGAGGTCTTGAGAGAAGCCGGTCTTATGCTGGTTCTTGTCTTATGCCTTTTGTCTGTTGCGGGCTGGACATCAGCGGCGGAGGTCGCGGTCAGAGATGAAGAGATTATTGAGCGGCTGACGAGATTGGAGACGATGATTGGAAGTTTACAGAGGCAGATAGATGATGTGAACAAGAATTTACAGAGACAGATAGATGATGGAAATAAGAATTTGCAGAGGCAGATAGATGATGTAAAAAGTGATGTGAGGTGGATAGGCGGGATTTTGTTTGCCGGGATGTTTGTAGTTGTCGGGTTTGTTTTATGGGATAGAAGGACGGCTTTAGCTCCGGTGGTAAAGAAGAATGAAGAGCTTGAGAAAAGAAATGAAGCGATTG
>JASEGY010000080.1:2551-3923 GCA_030019105.1 bacterium
GTTGAAGTTAGTTTGATTTGGTGAGGGAGAATCAGGACGCAGATTAAGGCAGATTTTCAGGAGTTGATAATGGTGGTGGAGCTTTGGAAGGGAATGAGTGGAGTGGAGATAGTCCTTATTCTTTTAGGACAGGCAGCTATTTGGGCTGCTTGTATTGGAGCGGGATTAGCTGTAGTCGCGCATATTCATAATAACTCAACAGTGAAAAGTTCTCAGCTTTCTATAGGGCAAAGATTCTGTAAGTCGTTGAAACCAAAGCGGTTTGCTCACACATCCTTATCTGGAATGCGAAAAACTTAACTATTGAAAAATCAAGTACTTGCAGAGAACTTTTAACTGTCGAGATAATAAGCAGATGAGAAGGAAAGCTCCGAAATCCACAAGTTAGAAACGGGAGAGATACTTCAACGGATGCAGCAAGAGACAAAAGAGGAGGGTGGGCTTTGCCCACCGATTTTGGTGGGCAAAGCCCACCCTACCATTCAGCTTTACGGATTTTGGATTGCGGATTGCGGATTAAAAAAAGCCGCAGTTCGCAATCCAGTCCGAAGAATTCTCTTGCAAAGGCGCAGAGACGCAAAGGGGCTGTAGTTGTAAAGAGGTGAGGTCATGTATGTGTGGATAGGGGTGATTCTGGCTGGGGGGATATTGGTTGTAGTTACGGGTATTGTAGTTGCTCTTGCCCTGGGGGAGAGAAGGAATCTGAAGAAACAGAAGAAAATAGAGGAGCGGTTAGAAAGAATAGGAAAGTTAGAAAATGTGCTTAAGGCATATTCCAAGGAAAAGCCGGTCATGGCCGAGGTCTTGAGAGAAGCAGGGATTCTGGCCATTGTTTTTTGCCTTTTGTCTGCGGCAGGATGGACATCAGTGGCGGAAGCCGCAGTCAGAGATGAAGAGATCATTGAGCGGCTGGCCAGATTGGAGACAACAGTTGAGAAGGGATTCGCTAACTTACAGATGCAGATAGATAATTTGCAGAGGCAGATAGATGATGTAAACAAAAATTTGCAGAGGCAGATAGATGATGTAAGGGTTGAGCTAAGGTGGATAGTTGGTATATTGTTGGGGGGGATGGTTGTTTTAATCAGTGGAATGGTTAGTTTAGTTGGTTTTATCTTGTGGGATAGAAAGACGATGTTAGCTCCGGTGGTGAAAAAGAATGAGGAGCTTGAGGAAAAATGGGTACGGTTAGAAAAGGTGATTAAAAAGTATGCGCTGAAAAAAGAGCCGGTCATGGCCGAGCTTTTGAGAGAAGCAGGGCTTCTTCCGGCGGTGTGAAGGTTTAGGACGCAGATCAAGGCAGATTTTCAGGAGTTGAGGGTGGAGCTTGAGGAGGAATGAGTGGAAACAGTTCTTGGTCTTTTAGGCCAGG
>JASEGY010000080.1:4846-10037 GCA_030019105.1 bacterium
ACGCAGATCAACGCAGATTTGCAGGATTAAAAAGAAAATGGGTTTGATAACCAAGCATCTGAAAATTGAGGGAGATAAGGGTGATTGTGAGGTAGAGACCTTATTTGATACGGGAGCAACTTACTCTTTTATCCGGAAAGATAAGGCTGAGGCAATAGCTACTATCTTGTCTCTTCGCCATCCCAAATCTTTTGAGTTAGCCCGGGAAGGGCAGACAGTAACGGTGACTGAGTGTACCCGGATAGATATTCGACTGAATGGTGTTACTATCTCGGATGAAGTTGTAGTGATGGAAGACCTCTCGGAAGAGCTTATCCTGGGAGCCAGTACAATGCAAAAGTGGAGGATTAAGTTGGACCTTGAAAAAGAGGATGTGGTGGTAGATGAAAGAGTAGCCAGGTTGAAGTTAGTTTGATTTGGTGAGGGAGAATCAGGACGCAGATTAAGGCAGATTTTCAGGAGTTGATAATGGTGGTGGAGCTTTGGGAGGGAATGAGTGGAGTGGAGATAGTCCTTATTCTTTTAGGACAGGCAGCTATTTGGGCTGCTTGTATTGGAGCGGGATTAGCTGTAGTCGCGCATATTCATAATAAGCAGATGAAGGAAAGCTCAGAAGAGACCCAAAAGTTGCTTGACCGGATGGATAGACGAAGAGAACAGCATTAGAAATCGAGAGAACAAACGCAGGGATCAAGAAGCCGGTTTTTTTTCAATAGCCTTCATAAAAGCTAAAGGTAGTGACGCTATCCACACTCAGGAGTTAATCCTTTAGGATTTCATTATGAAAGGCTAAAGCCTAAAATCCGAAATATAGCTTGCTTTAGCTTTCGTGTGCCTCATTGTTTTTTTTCGGTAGTGAAAGTTTGAGTTGGGACGTCGATCAACGCAGATTTACAGGATTTGAGGGTGGAGCTTGAGGAGGAATGAGTGGAAACAGTTCTTGGTCTTTTAGGCCAGGCAGCTATTTGGGCTGCTTTTATTGCGATCGGTTTAGCGGTCGCGGCCTATTTTAATGGTAAGCATATCAAGGAGGGGGCAAGAGAGACAAAAGAGACGATTCAGGAAATGAAGAGGGAGACAGCAGAGTTGCTCCAACAGATGCGACAAGAGACAAAAGAGATGTTCGAGCGGATGGATGCACGAACAGATGCACGAGCAGAAGAAGCAAGGAAAGAGACAAGAGAGCTGTTTGCGCAGATGGATGCCCGGGCAGAAGAAGGTCGAAAAGAGACAAAAGAGTTGTTTGCGCAGATGGATGCACGGGCAGCAGAGGCAAGGAAAGAGACAAGAGAGCTGCTTGCCCGACTGGATAGGCGGGCGGGAGAAAGACATGAAGATGCAATGAATTTGTTGGAGAAGATAGCGGCTTGATTTTAGTCTCTCGCAAAGGCGCAAAGACGCAAAGGGGCAGGGAGAAGTAAAGAGGTGAGGTCAGGTGTGGATAGGTGTGATTGTGAGTGCCGGAATATTTATTGTATAGCTTTTAAGATAATGTTTTTGGGGTAAGCGAACTCAAGACAGGTTGTTCAACTTTTGGAGTTAATCCTTTAGGATTTCATTAGTTATGAAAGGCTAAAGCCTAAACTCCAATTGATAGCCAACCCCAAAATCTTTTTCTTAAGCACTATAGATTGAGTAAGGAAGATGAGATAGTGGGGAAGGTGACCGTAAGGGTAAGGTTAACTAATAATGATGATCTGGCGTTGGTCAGAGCAGGGTTCAAAAGTCAAAGTGAGGTGAGGGAGAAAGAAGTTGAGGGGTTAGTTGATACAGGCGCGACAATGCTTGTTTTGCCGCAATCTCTGGTTGAGGAGTTGGGTGTATTTGTTACAAATCGGGAGGTGACAGTAACTTTTGCTGATGGCTCAAGAGATAAGAGGAAGATAGGCCGGGGGGTATTAGTTGCTATTGAGGGGAGGGATGCGTTAACTGATTGTGTGATAGAAAAGAAGGGGAGGCAGGTATTGATAGGGCAGATACCTTTAGAGGAAATGGACCTGGTCGTTGATCCTAAGCTGGGTGTGTTAAGCCCCAGACCTGAATCGCCGGATATGCCAATGATTGAAATATATGGGATGGTGATTGAGAATCAGGACGCAGATCAACGCCGATTTTCAGGATAAAAAAGAGGAGATTTGCGATGGCGGCAGTAACCCTTGACCGGTTGACAGCTAAGTTAGGAGAAGATGGGGTTGATGATCTCCTTAAGCTAATAAAGAATGTTGTTGGAGAATGGGGAGTAGCCAAGAGTGAGTTTGAGACTATTTCCTCCCAGGTGGAGGAGGTAGATAATAGAATCGAGGGGAAGATAGAGAGTTTCCGTGGAGAGGAAAGGGAAGAGAGGAAAGTCCTGCGGGAAGAGGTAAAGGAGGAGACTAAAGGTCTTCGGGAAGAGATGAGGGCACTGCGGGTAGAGGTGAACGGAGCGTGGGCGAGGGTAGATGCCCGGATAGATAAGCTAAATGCCCGGATAGATAAGCTAAATGCCCGGATAGATGATCTTCATGCACTGATGAATTCTCAGTTGAAATGGACGGTAGGAACGATTGCTCTCTTTGGGACGCTTATAACTATCTTGATGAGTGTATTTAAATTTGTGGGGAATTAGGACGTGGATCAAGGCAGATTTTCAGGATGTTATTTTAGTCTCTCGCAAAGGCGCAAAGACGCAAAGGACCTGGAGATGTAAAGAGGTGAGGTCAGGTGTGGATAAGTGTGATTCTGGCTGCCGGGATGTTTATTTTAGTTATTGGTTTTTTTGGTGTTCTTAGTTTGTGGGATAGAAGAAAGCTGAAGAAATTGGAGAAGACAGAGAAGCAGTTAGAAAGGATAGAAAAGTTAGAAAAGGCGATTAAGGCATATGCCAGGAAAAAGCTGGCTCTGGCTGAGGTCTTGAGAGAAGCCGGTCTTATGCTGGTTCTTGTCTTATCCCTCTTGTCTGTTGCGGGCTGGACATCTGCGGCGGAGGCCGCGGTCAAAGATGAAGAGATCATTGAGCGGCTGACGAGATTGGAGACAACGGTTGAAAAAGGATTCGCTAATCTACAGATACAGATAGATAATTTGCAGAGGCAGATAGGTGATGTAAGAAGTGATGTAAGTGATGTAAGAAGTGATGTAAGTGATGTAAGAAGTGAGGTAAGGTGGATAGGTGGTATCCTGTTTGCCGGGATGTTTGCTGTCCTGACTGGAGTAGTCGGTTTTGTTTTATGGGATAGAAGGACGCTGTTAGTTCCAGCGGTGAGAAAGAGTGAAGAGCTTGAGGAAAGATTTGAGAAAAGAAATGAAGAGATTGAGAAAAAAGCGGCGCAGTTAGAAAAGGCGATTAAGCAGTATGCGCTGAAAAAAGAGCCGGGACTGGCTGAGTTATTGAGAGAAGGGGGGCTTCTTTTGGCGGCGAAGGTTTGAAGGTGGAACTGACGATTTTGGATTGAGGATCAAAGAAAGTTGTGGGAGGTGGTAAGACTGGAAGAAAACTTTTAAAGGCGATAAATAGCGAAGCTTTCTTTCGCACAAAACTGAGTTTTGCAATCACTTGCGTTCTCAAACCGGAGTTTGGGAACGAGGGATGGAGAAAGAGAATTTCGGATTACGGATTGTAGATTGCGGATTAAAAAAATCCGAAATCCGCAATCTAAAATCCGCAATTGATTAAGTGGTGGTTACTGGTGAGTGGTGAAAGGTAGCACAGCCGTCCCGGCTGTAAATATGACCACATGCGAGACGCCTGTGCTACACTATCACCAGTTACCAGCTGGTCAGTAGTAAGTTCTCCATAAGTGCTTGATTTTTCGACACTTAAGTTTTTCGCAGTTCAGACGCAATCGCGTAGAGAAAAGGCTTTAGTTTCAACAACTTACAGAGTATTCATTCTGGGAAAAGCTGAGAACTTACTGCTGTCCAGTTACCAGTAACCAATCACGAAGTATAAAAAATATAAGGAGGAGTAAAAGATGTTAAAGAAACTGAGTTTAGTAGTAATTCTGGTAGGTGGGATGATGCTTGTCTCAGGTGGGATGGCCATAGCCGTAGATGGAGAAGGGGCTGGACCGTTTCTGAAATTGGGGGCCGGGGCCAGGGCCACCGGAATGAGTGACGCCTTTGTCGCCGTGGCGGATGATGCCACCGCCGCTTATTGGAATCCGGCCGGATTGGCCCAGCTTTCTTCGCGTGAGTTTACCAGTATGTATTCCGACCTGGGACTTGACCGGCAGTTTAATTTCTTGAATTATGCGCATCCCATAGGTAAAGGCGCTGTTGGCGTGAGTTGGGTTAATTCCGGAGTTAAAGACTATACTTTGCGGACGGGCCCTGACCCGGAGGACATTATAGGTACTGGAGATATGGGGTATAATATGTTCATCTTCTCTTACGGCCGCAACCTGGGGTCAAAATTGTCCCTGGGAGTCAACGGCAAGTTCCTGGCCGAGAAGATGGATGATGTGAATGGAAATGAAAAGTCAGCGGATGGGATAGGCTGGGATGTCGGATTGCTGGCCAGCCCGATTGAGAGGTTCTCTTTTGGGGTTATGCTGGCTGATCTGGGGATCAGTAACTTAGAGTGGGATAGTGGAAAGGAGGACGCAGTGCCCATGAAATTGAAGGCCGGGCTGGCTTATCGGCCGCTTAAACGGAACGGTCTTTTGTTGGCCGCCGGCTTTGTGCGTAATTTCGATCAAGATATTACCAGATTAGATATGGGTACAGAGTATAAGATTATTGCTGATTTGGCCTTGAGAGCCGGGGTATCGTTAAATAGAGGAAATGATGAAGACTATACTGAATTTGGGGCCGGTATAGGCTATAATTTGGTGTTGTCGCCGGATTTTGAGGTCCAGTTGGACTATTCTTACGATAATGTTGATAATGACTTGAGCTCTGAGGATGGGCATCGCGTCTCACTAACCGTCAGGTTCTAATGATTTCGGATTTCGGATTTCGGAATGCGGATTTAAGGATGGCGTGAGACGGAATGACAGTAAGGTGTGTTTCTATAGAACACCGAATGCTGTCGAAAAATATATTAGCGTTACCATGCGAGAGATTGGTAACGAGAATAAATACGGGTAGAGGAAGGTGGAATATAAAATCTGAAATCCACAATCCGAAATCCGAAATGAGAAGCGGGTAGAGGCAAGGTGGAATATAAAATCTGAAATCCACAATCCGAAATCCGAAATGAGAAGCGGGT
>JASEGY010000080.1:10135-11135 GCA_030019105.1 bacterium
GTAGAGGTAAGGTGGAATGTAAAATCCGAAATCCACAATCCGAAATCCGAAATGAGAAAAGGAGGAATTTTAAATGGGAAAAAGAGCAAGGTGGGTAACGGGATGTTTAGTGTGGCTGGCAGTGCTGGTTTTTATGGCTGGATCGGCTCAAGCAGCCTTAAAGACGATTAAGGTTAAGTCGGGGGATACCATCGGGAAATATGCCAGGGAGTACCTGGGGGACGCAAGCCTGTGGCCTAAGATTCAGGCGGTTAATCCTGACCTGAAAAATCCACACATGATTTATCCGGGGCAGGAGATCAAGATACCTGTTGAAGTGGCCGAAGAAGTAAAGGTTAAATTAGAAAAGAGATTAGTGGAAGGCGAAGAGAAGGCCGATGAGCTGCAAGGATTGATTGCCAGGTACAAGGCCCAGATCGCTGAGTTGGAAGCAGCTAAAGAGGCCATGGCGGAAGGAGAGATGGCGGCCGAGGTGGTCGTTGAAGAAGATTGCACTGAAGTTAAGGCGGAAAATGCGAGGTTGGCCGAAGAAAGGCAGGATTGGGAGAATGAAGTTAATCGCCTTAATGTCCAGGTAGAGGGATTGAGAGAGCAAACCAGAGAGGTGGAAAGAAGGAACGTGAAGCTGCAGGGTGAAGCAATTCATCTTGAAGCGGAAATAGAAGCTATGGAAGCCAGGATGGCGGCTTGCCAGGAAGAACTGGCTTTGATAGAAGGCGAAAACGCAGAGTTGAAAGAAGTTATTCTGCAACTGGAAGATAAGCTGGATGATGCCCGCCTTCCATTTTATATCCTGTTTTCCATTGTTACCCTGGGGCTTTTGGTGGGAATCTAACGATTGCGGATTTTAGATTTCGGATTGCGGATTAAAAAAGATAAGGCAGCCGGTTGTATTTACCGGCTGCTTTTTTGTTGGGCTTATGGGCAGGGCAATCGCATCAAAATTTAATCTGTGCAATTGTCTCTCGCAAAGGCGCAAAGGACGCTAAGGAAAGATAAA
>JASEGY010000810.1 GCA_030019105.1 bacterium
TCCAATTATTACACAACTTTCTGTGGCCAAAAAGCTTATTGTCGATTTGGTGAGGACAAAACACGAGGTCTGTATTAGCGGTAGGCTTTTTGTTCTTAGCGTCTTTAAGCTACGGTGTGCCAGAGTTGATTAATTACCAGGGAAGATTACTTGATGCTGCAGGTAGTCCGGTAACAGGCAGCAGGGATATTGTCTTTACTATCTATGATGCAGAAACAGGCGACAGTGTCCTCTGGCAGGAGACTCGAAACATCTCAATTACTGATGGCCTATTCAATGTGCTTTTAGGTGAGGTTAGTCCAATTAGCGATTCTGTCTTTAATGGGGATAGTCGATTTTTGGGGATAAAGATAGGGAGTGCTCCGGAGGCAGCAGAGAGGCATCGGTTGGTAAGTGTAGGGTATGCTATGCTATGCTATGACTGCGGATAATTTAGGTGGAGGGGCGGTTAATGTGGATAATTCAGGCAATGTCGGCATCGGCACGACGAGTCCGGGACAGAAGCTCAGCGTGGTAGGGACGATTGAGTCAACCAGCGGAGGGATTAAGTTTCCGGACGGGACAATTCAGGCTACCGCTACCATCAAGGGCGACAAAGGAGATACCGGACCTGGCGGAGGAGAAAATGGCGACACCGGAGATACCGGGCCTCAATGGCCTCAGGGAGAGAAAGGCGATAAGGGAGATACCGGGCCTCAATGGCCTCAAGGGCCTCAGGGAGAGAAAGGCGATAAGGGAGACACCGGGCCTCAAGGGCTCCAGGGCGAGAAAGGCGATGCAGGAGGCACCGGACCGCAAGGGCCACAAGGCGAGAAGGGCGACACAGGAGATACCGGACCGCAAGGGCATCAGGGCGTGAAAGGA
>JASEGY010000811.1 GCA_030019105.1 bacterium
AAAGTTAATGGTAATTTTTAGCCGCAAGCTTTCACAGTAAGGTGAACCATCCCGAATTAGGGGATTAGCCGTGATAAGTCTATTAGCTGTTATAAGTCTATTAGGGATTTTGGACGGAAGGATTGGGGGATTTGATGCAGGAGACAGTAAGGTGCTACGGAAAGAGAAGGCGGTGAGTTCTGAAAATAAAACGATTACTCTTCCTCCTCCCCAAAAGGCCGGCTCAGTATCAGTTGAGGAAGCTATTGCCAAAAGAAGGTCTAAGCGGGCTTTTTCTGTCAAGCCAATAGAAATTGAAAAACTTTCCCAACTTCTCTGGGCGGCGCAAGGCATAACGGATGAAGTGGGGGGATTCAAACGAGCGGCCCCTTCAGCCGGGGCATTATATCCCCTGGAAATCTTTGTCATTGTGGGCCAGGTATCCGGTTTAGAACCGGGGCTCTATCATTATCTGCCTTTTCTTCATCATCTTGAATTGATCGAATCCGGTGATCTAAGGGTGCGGCTGGCTAGGGCGGCCCTTTCGCAACGATTTATTGCCTCTGCCCCTTTATCTATTGTTATTACGGCTGAATATGAACGGGTAACGGGCAAATATGGCCAAAGAGGAGTAACTTACACTCATATTGAGGTAGGGCATGTAGGAGAGAATCTGTTTTTACAGGCGGAGGCCATTGGTCTGGCAACAGTACCGGTTGGGGCCTTTTACGATGAGCCGGTAAGCAAATTGCTTAATTTATCCTCTGGTGTTACACCGCTTTACATTATGCCCTTCGGGTATCCGGTCCAGTAATTTAGAAGCTTTTATGGTAACTACTCAGCCTCTTTATTAACCACGAATGAACACGAATTATCACGAATT
>JASEGY010000812.1 GCA_030019105.1 bacterium
CTACAACTTACAACCTATTCAAAATCACTATTTATGACCGTGCTGAGTATAAACAAACATTTAAAAGGGGGATATTCTCAATAAGTTGGGACTCAGAAACCAGGTTTCTTCAAGAAACCTGGTTTCTACCCGCAAGTGTCCCGAAATATTGAGAAGATACCTTAAGGAGGTAAAGTAAGATGAAAAAAGTAGTATTCCTTGGTTTAGTGCTGATGTTAACCCTGAGTATAGCTTCTAATGGCATGGCCTGGAGGGGAAAAGAGGCCGGACCTGGTTGTAAAAGGGCATTCTTAGAAGATCAGCCAGGGTTTAATCGTCAGGGTTGTGATCGTCAGGGCTGTGGAAGAGCCTTTGAGGGGCATCCTCAAAAGATGATAATGATGTTAAAAGAAAAACTTGACCTTAATCCAGGGCAGGTAAGAAAGATCAAGGAACTGGCCGTCGCTCAAAAAAAGGAGATGATCCGACTCAGGGCTTCTGTTCAGGTGGCCAGGATTGAGATTGCTGAGATACTGATGGAACCTGAGACCACTGAGAAGAGATTGGAAGCTCAACTGGATAAGCTTTCCAGTTTGACTGCTGAGAAGCAAAAGAGCCATATCCAATTTATATTAGATGTCAAGAAGTTGCTGACTGGAGAGCAGTTAAAGAAGCTTCCCGAGACGATGCCCTTTGGCTTTATGAGGAATATGCCATAAGTCCCACGGATCTGGGCCAGGGTGGCATGGCAAGTATTAATTGCTGGGGGGCATAGGCTCACTGCCATTAAGTTAGCGGTAATCTATTACTATTATTCGACTTAGTTGATAGCTCCGTCCCGTAGGGACACTTGAAAATTTCCCAGTGATTTATCGCTGTGAAA
>JASEGY010000813.1 GCA_030019105.1 bacterium
TACCCTGAGTTATTGAGAAAATACAAAATCGCAGATTATGCCCGCGTTGAGTATACTTCCTATTTCCCATTTCTTACTTCCTAATTTTTAAATGGCCGAAACGATGATCATCGCCGATAATCGAATATGTGGTGGGATTCATCTTTATTCAACTGGGTCATTTTGCCGCTGCTTATTTTTATGGCGCGGGTAATTGATGTGTCTCTGGGAACTATACGCATCATCTTTTTAACCCACGGCAGGCGGAAATTAACGTCCGTATTAAGCTTCATCGAAATCCTGGTCTGGCTGATGGCCATCCGGCAGATATTCAGTAATTTAAATAACCCGCTGTGCTATCTTGCTTATGCCGGCGGGTTTGCCACCGGCTCCTATATCGGTATGTTTATTGAACATAAGTTAGCCCTGGGACTGCGGGTAATACGTATTATCACTCACTTCGAGGCGACAGGTTTAATTCGATCCCTGAGAGAAGAGGGATACGGGGTAACGGTAATCGACGGCATGGGCAATACAGGGCTGGTGAAGGTCATATTCACCGTGATAAAACGCGTGAATATACCGAAGGTTACCGGTATGATTGAGCGCTTTAACCCCAAAGCCTTTTATTCGATAGAAGATGTGCGGACTGCCTCAGAAGGGGTATTTCCCAATCAGAGTACAACGTTTTTAAAGTTCATTAAGTTTGGAGGTCTTAAGCGATAAAATTTACGTATCTTCTCAATAAATCGGGGTGGAACCTAATTCGTGTCCGTGTCCGTTATCCGTGTCCGTGGTTGGCGGGACAAGCTGCACTCTGGAACGGTTCTATAGCTCTTAAGATAAATATTTTGGGGTAAGCGAATTCAAGACAGGTTATG
>JASEGY010000814.1 GCA_030019105.1 bacterium
GCCGTGCATATTTCATCGAGGACAATCAGATCATACTTTCTTGATTTAATGGCCTCTGCCGCGAGACAAAGCCCTTCTTGCGCTGCTTTTTGGTGCCTGGAAAATTGCGGATCAGTTTCCGGAGGCACAAATCCCTGACCGGTCTGAATAATTTCGAGACCGGGCAGATGCTTGCCGGCCGCAATCTCACCAGTGCCGGCCTCATTCTTAATGAATTGAATAACCAGCGCTTGCATGCCGTGACCACAGGCGCGAAACGCCATGCCGAGAGCAGCCGTGGTCTTGCCCTTTCCTTCACCCGTGAAAATCAAAATGCGTCCTGAATTTTTCATGCGATCCCCTCTTGTTTATCCTCCTTACAACAAAAAATCCCCAGCTTTTCTTACCAGAAAAACTGAGGATTAACCCTGCTTTCACCTCACCCTTCTTTACCATCGAAGAATATTTGTGAGCATGTGCAGGCAGGTCTTCTGACTCCCGGATCTATCTACTTGCCACGCCTTCCCATACGCTTTAGCCTGTTCTTTAAAACAGGCACAACGCCCAGTGGCTTCTTATGGTTTTCGTTCCCGGTTACAGCGGCGGGTCCGTGCCCGATTCTCACGGGCTTCCCTCTTTACTTCCTGCTCCAGGCAGAAAGTACCTACACACGAGACTTATTCAATTGTTAGTTCCATTATAACTATTTTCCTAAAAAAAGTCAAGCAAAGACTTCGCTATCCAGCAAAAAATTGGTGCCGGAGGTGGGGGTCGAACCCACACGGAACTATGTTCTACTGGATTTTGAGTCCAAAAATTGGCATCCTTCAAAATCCAGTTAACAGTTTGAAAGGTTCGAGAATGTTAAAAAAAATTTTC
>JASEGY010000815.1 GCA_030019105.1 bacterium
TTAATTCGTATACAAGAAATCTGGTTGACTTTGGATGGTTTGGGGAGTATAATTAGCAGAATGGGAGAGATAGACTCACCATTCGCTTTATTTTTTGACTAAAAGTTTAATTTCAATGCCCTTGGATCTAAAATTGCTAAAAATAGTCAAAAGTGCCGGATTGCTTCGTATTGACATTTAAGATAACGATAATCATTTTCATAATTCCTTGTCTGATGGTTTGCGATAGCTGCACGAGAATATTTCCACAACTACCCGATTCGCATAGGCTTAAAAATTAACAAAACTCTAATTTTATTAAGCGAATGGTGAGATAGAGATGGCAATAGGAAAATTAGATGATTTCAAGTTTCAAGGGCTGATCTCTTTGTTCTTGAAAATTGGCTCAGAGATTGGAATTTTAGAAGTTTGATTCTGGGAAATCAGAAGAGATTTGAATAAGGATGAGTAGTTGTGAATATTGAATTTGTCCAGAGGTGCATTGATAGCAAAGACTTTTACATAACATATCATGCCTTTCTAATGATGAGTGAGCGAGAGATTGAACGCTCCAAAATGCTTAAGGTTCTCTATAAAGGAGAGGTTATAGAACAAAATCCTAAGAGTAAGCCATACCCTTCATTTTTAGTTCTTGGATGGTTAAAGACGGGTGATCCTTTGCATATAAAATGCTCTCATTCAACTGTTGGAAAGCGATTAAGGATAGTCACAGTTTATGAACCATCGGATGAGAAATGGGAGAAAGATTATAAAACAAGAAAGAGAAAGAGGTGATTAACTTGATCAAAGAGAAAGAATTATGTGATTTCTGCGGTGGTGAGCTTTTGTCTGGCAAGAAGGACTTAGAGTTTAAAGTA
>JASEGY010000816.1 GCA_030019105.1 bacterium
AGCCCAATAATGCTGGGGAATTTAAACCTATCTCGGGGTGAAAACTTTTCACTGTTGAGTTGTATCGTATAATTAAAATATTGGAGGTGAAGAGCTATGGAAGAGATAATTGAATTTACCGAAGAGGTTTCCTTTGAGGAGATAATGAAGTACCCAGGAGAATATTATGCTATCGTTGACCACAAAATTGTGGTACATGGAAAGGATCAAGATGCAGTACAGAAAGAGGCAGAGAAATTTTCTCCAAATCCATTGATCGGAAAAGCCCCCACACATGAAACTATAATTTATTAATTTTTCAGAATGGAGATCGAGTATGAATCAAAGAAAATGGGAACCTTTCATCCCCGTAATCCTAATATCTCCTGAAACTACCTTAAAGCGTTATTTTTTAGTAGATTCAGGGGCTGATATGACTTTGTTTCCCAAAGGTGTTGGAGAAAAACTTGGTTTCAAGATAAGAGAAGGTGAAGAGATAAAATCGATCAGTGGAGTCAGTGGTTCTTTGCCGGTTGTTCATCGCCGTATAAAGCTTCGAATTGGAGAGTTTGAGTTTGATGCCCCGGTAGCCTGGGCTCTTGAAGAGGAAGTTCCTCTTCTATTAGGTCGGGAGGTGGTTTTTGACAAGTTTGACATTGAGTTCAGACAGGCCGAAAGAAAGATTATCTTTAAATGGCGTGGATAGTAAGAATTCCTAAGTGCAGGAGAAATTTCATTTCCCATAGGGCAAAAGCTAAGGAGCAATAATGATGATCCGGCAAAAAGTCCAATTTTTTGAGTTTTGCGTCTCGCAACTCTAGTACACGTCGGCGGAAGTTCCCCCTCGGTTTGAGGAGCCTGAGAAACCAGGTTTTT
>JASEGY010000817.1 GCA_030019105.1 bacterium
TAGCCTATCTTGAATTCGCTTACCCCAAAATATTTATCTTAAGAGCTATAGTTCAAAAAGGGCCGGTTTCGGGTAACACTTTTGGGGGTTACCTTCCCGAAAGCTTAAAGCTTTCGGGAAGGTCAATGTCACCCTGATTTGAACCATGTCCTTTTTCGGCATGCTTCCCGCAACTATTTCCCCCTATCAAAGAATGGATTTTTGCCGCTAATACTCAGAGGGATCCCGTAAACGAGTTTAACTTCCTCCCCCCGGCCAAGAAGCCTTAATTTTACCGCGGCAACGCCGATAGAATACATAATCCGGTTATCCACCCGATGATTAGCGGTCACAGAGACGGCTGAACCAAGGGCAATGCCTAAATCAGCTACATTAAAGACACACATGCCCTCACTTTCCAGACAAACATCGCAGTTTTCGTAACCACAGAGTCCGCATGAAAGGCCGGCCGGGGCTATTTTTGTCCCGATGAGAACCACCAGCGGGGTCTTCTCTAAACAGGCGGCATCTCTTTCAAAATTGGGTTTTTTCTCACGTTGAGAAATAGTCTTCATCTCGGTTACCAGCCTGTCTTTACTCTCCTTCCCCACAATAGCGGCGACAATGTTATCCATCCCCTGCGTTTTAGGCGCAGTGCGTGCCGCAGTACACATCAATTCAGCTACTGTTGCCAGGGCTTTTTCTTCAGCTTCCTTACCGGTAATAATCATTTTTTTACACCTCCTATATCAATTTCGGAATGCGGATTTCGGATTGCGGATTAAAAATCTTGGCGATGTTCATCGTTTCGGCTATTCTATACTCAACGCGGGCATAATCTGCGATTTTGTACCTTCTCAATAACTTGGGG
>JASEGY010000818.1 GCA_030019105.1 bacterium
ATTTCCGACTCCCCATCTTGAAATACCTCTTGAACTCATATGGCTGAGTAGTTACGTTTTTTCTTCCTTTTCCATTTTCCCCTCTTTCCCCTTTTTCCTTATTTACACTTCCTACCTGAACGGTTACAAAATACCAATGCAGGCAAAAAGTACTTGTCAAAACTAAGTAATCGTGGTATAATCATCTGAGCAGTCGAGGAGTTTAGAAGAAGATGGCATTATCCATAAGGGTAATGCCATTAAGATAGTTGGTTTAAGTCTCCTCGACGCCGGCCCTGTTTTTTTGCCAGGAGAAGAGGATGGCTTGAAGTATTCAAGGACACTTACGACTGGACATTCTTGGATTTAGAAAAAGACCATACAGAAAAAGAACTTGAGGATATTTTTGTCGCTGAATACTTGCCTAAGCTGCCGTCAGAAGAAGAGCTAAAGAAGAAGTTGGAAGAAAAGTAAACATCGAGATACTTACATTTATCTAAGGCTCATCTCCAGGAGACAATCAACCTTCTGAGTCAGGTAAATGGCACAGATTTGGCACAAACAGGTTTTAGCCAAAATCAGAAGGCTTGTAAGTCCTTATAAATCAATTTGCGCCCGTAGCTCAGGCGGACAGAGCAGCGGTTTCCTAAACCGCGTGCCGCAGGTTCGAGTCCTGCCGGGCGCACCAGCCTTAACCACCAATAATTCAACAGCTTGTCAATCTCCAAAATTTGCTTAACCATTACTCGCTACCCTCAAATTGGGCAGTTTTTGTGCAAATGGGACTGGGCCACAGCGGCACAGTAAGCCGCTCTGGCTATACTCAGCACGGTCATAAATAGTGATTTTGAATAGGTTGTAAGTTGTAGGT
>JASEGY010000819.1 GCA_030019105.1 bacterium
TATTGTGTTCTGTAAGTTTCAAAAATCAATATCTGGTGGCTGAGTAGTTACAAATAAAGATACTGATTAACAACCCTACAGGTGCGGTGAGGACCAATTACCCGGTAAGAATTGATATCCCGGCGAAGCTCTTCATTGAGGCCGATAGGATGAATGATGACCTGAGGGATATCCGATTCTCAGATGTCGAGGGGAATGAACTCCCCTTCTGGATCCATATCTCTGAGGGCATGCAGAGAAAGGTCAATAATCTCCCTGTCTATGTGAAGCTGCATACCCTGAATCCAGGGGAGAATTATGTGTATCTTCATTTCGATAAGAGCAAGAGTAAAAATGATGACCCCCCTGGAGGCTCATACTGTGGAGATTTTGTGCCCACCAGCGAGGTGAAGCGAACCTGCAGTCCTACCTCCGGAAGCTTCCCCTACTCGCATGATAATTGTGGGGATGAGGTCTTTGACCTGTTTGCCTATACCTCTCAAGATGCCGATGATTGGAAGGTCTCAGGAAGCTTTGGCAGCAGTGATGAGAAATGGGTAAGCAAGAAGAGATTCAGCAATGAGTTCCTCTTCCATTTGAGGTGCCATAATTATAGCGAGGAGATGTATGCCTATTTTCTGACCCAAAGTAATAGTAGCGCCTCTAATTTAGCTAACTATCAAGGTTATCGGGTCTTTATAGACTATATGGGCATACAGAGTGATAATTACCATTATAATCGACTGAAATACTATTTAAGGGTCCAAAAAAAGACAGGCGGATCCTGGTCCGAGGTGGACTCCTTTCTCTGGTATCCTTATATACTATTACCCCGCAACATTTGCGTTGTCCGCGAGAATGTTACGATTGC
>JASEGY010000081.1 GCA_030019105.1 bacterium
CATAGCCTATCTTGAATTCGCTTACCCCAAAATATTTATCTTAAGAGCTATAGCACCATTTCTAAGGCAAAACCTGGCTTGTCATCAGAGCCTTTTTCTTCTTTCTTAGAGTTCTCTTAAGGATACTTGAATTCGATTTCCCTTTTTTTCTCCCTGAAGATAATTTCTTCAAAGTTTTCAAAGATGCCTTTTCTACCCAACAAGTTAAAGCCTACATTGAGCTTATCAGAAAACGCCACTTCAGAGATAAATTTATGATTCCCTATTTGAACCGGTATCTTAAAGACATAAGCAGGAATAAAACTTCCATCCCCTACTATAAACATCTGTCTTCTTCCATTCTTAATATTGAGTCCAATATCCTTGGCTAATTCCAAATCAAAGATGCTGTAGAACGCCCCTGAATCCACATAAGCTTCTACCTCAATGGCCACATCACGACCATAGAGAAACATTGGTATGATCGGCATCAGGCGGAACTTCTGTCGCTTGTATGAGAATATTAGAGAATGCATTCTATTTCTTCCTCCTTTGGGATCGGAGAGGCCAAAGGAATCTCATGCGGAAATTTTTCCCTGGCTTTCTTCAGCATTTCTCTAACAGTATATTTGGGCCCAACTCCAATTAATTCTCCTCTGGCAACAACTATCCATTCCCCACCGTGTTCTGCTACTAATTCCTCAAAGTGCTCAGTAAAGTACTCATCATTGTAGTTCCTTGGCATAACCATCACTATACCTCCTTAGCTAATCTCATGCTTTTCGACCTTGATCATCGCCTGCTTTTCAAAGCCTCTGCCTTCTCAGCAGTAAAGGGACATCTTACCTCAATTGCCCTGGCATGGGCTGACAGGCCCTCTATTTCGGCCAGACGAATGATGTCTTGACCGTATTTGGCGAGTGCAGGCCTGGTGTAGGCAATGAGGCTCGATCTTTTGATAAAGTCATCTACCCCCAGGGGCGAGGCAAAGCGGGCGGTGCCTGAAGTAGGCAGGACATGGCTTGGTCCGGCGATATAGTCACCTACCGATTCCCCGGTTTCATTTCCGAGGAAGATGGCCCCGGCATTTTTGATCCTTCCCAGGAGTTCCCAGGGATGGGCTACCTGAAGTTCCAGGTGCTCAGGGGCGATTCGGTTGACTAATTCGCAGGCCTCGTTCAGGTCCTTAACAACAATAATAGCCCCGTGTTGAGCTAACGAAGTCCGGCAGATGTCGGCCCGGGGAAGGGTCTCGATTTGGTTCTTGATCTCTTGTTCTACCTGTTGGGCTAATTCCAGAGAGGTCGTAATCAGGATGCTTCGGGATAGTGGGTCGTGTTCGGCCTGAGAGAGGAGATCAGCCGCGGCAAAAGCCGGATTGGCCTGTTCATCAGCTACGACCACGACCTCGGAGGGGCCGGCCACCATGTCAATATCAACCTGGCCGTAAACCTTGATCTTGGCCAGGGCGACATAGATATTGCCCGGTCCAATAATCTTGTTCACCCTCGGAATAGTTTCGGTCCCGTAAGCCAGGCCGGCAATGGCCTGGGCCCCGCCTGCCCGATAGATTTCATCAACTTGACTCAGTCGGGCCGCCGCCAGGATGTAAGGGTTAATCTTACCTTCTTTATTGGGGGGGGAGGCCATAATTATTTTCCCTACGCCGGCCACTCTGGCCGGCAGGGCCGTCATCAACACTGTAGATACCAGGGGAGCCGTCCCACCCGGGATGTAAATCCCGACCTGTTCTAAAGGCCGATATATCTGGCCCAGAATAATCCCTTCCTCTTCCGGAGAGAAGTGAGAATTTCGAAGCTGCCTCGTATGAAATCTGGTAATATTATCCGCGGCCACCTTGAGGGCTTGAAGATTCGCTTCCTCGACCTCTTCCAGGGCACGCTCGATTTCCTCTTCACTTACCTTTAGTTGGCCGGCTGATAACTTTACTTGATCAAACCTTTCCGTATACTCTAAAAGCGCCTGATCGCCCTCTTTTCTTACCCGTCGGAGAATATCATCTACCCGCTGTCCGATCTCTTTATCCTGGAGGAGAGAAGCAGATCGCTTCAAGAGTTCTTCTACAACCTTCCTATCCGCCGGCTCAAAGCTCTTTAATATCTGCATAACCATAATATCCTCCTTCCCCTAAAGGTTACCATAAAGTTTTTTGAAAGTCAATAAAAATCAGGACGGCTCTAATTTGCTCTAAAATTATCTTGACTTTTGCCCGAAAGCCCTTTATAATTAACTTTGGAAATCATAGCGCGGCCTCCTGCCGCAACCAAACCAAGGACACAAATGACCAAAAGGACCAAAAGCCACCCCAAATTACCGGCCTTTATGTTCATAATTCTCGCGGACAACGCAAATGTTGCGGGGTAATAGTATATAGCAAGTTCATATTCCTCTAAGCTTACCTCAGAAGAGCAAGAAGAAGAATTAGTTTGTGCGATTGAGCATCTTAAAAGGGCAGCGATTGAGCCCTTAGAATATATTACAGAAGAGAAAGTGGCAAAAATACTTAAGAAAAGAAAGTGGCTGCTCTTTTCCAAGTTTCTACTTTTAAAGACCCCTTCTGCAACAGAAATCGATCAAAAGATAGAAGAAATTAAACCTGACTTAAAGCGCGGCAGAGAAGAAAAAGGATATTCTGGCAACTTAAAAGAAGCTCTTCGTCATTTCGAAAATGCTCACCGGAAGCTGGTTGAACTTGAAGAAATCATCTGGCCAGCTATAATAAGAGATCGAGTTTTTGCAATCCTATTAACTGTAGCAGGAATTATAGCAGGATTGGTATTGAGTAACCTTTAGTTTTTCAACAGCACCCTAAATAACAATAGCATCCCAAGTTTTATTAAATGCCCCTCACATTAAGGGGTATTTTTATTTTCTAAATAACCGATGGATAAAAGCAGCCAACTTTATGAAAACAATCTAAAACTGCTTAGTCGGATCGAGCCTGCTCTGGCCCGGGAAGTTGAAAATATTCGACCCTCAGGCGGAATTGAGGTTGTCACTACTCAAAAGGGACTGCCTACCGTCAAGATAGGAACCAACTTCCTTCACAGCCGGTATGATCCCCTGAAAGAAGCCGCACGGTTTACCCGGGCATTTGATCTGAGTTCGGCCAGCTTAGTCGCAGTCTTTGGCCTGGGGCTCGGTTATCACGTGCTTAAGATAATCAAACATCTTAAGCCCGGCCAAAACCTGCTTATCCTGGAAAAAGACATCGGCATCTTAAAGACCGCTTTACAACTAATTGATCTAACAGAAATTTTGCAATTTGAAGGCCTCAAGTTAATAGTCACCCCGGACCTCACGGAAGTTAAGGATGAAATTAGCTGCTGGCTTGACATCACCCAATTAACCAACATCCTGACTATCGAACATCCCCCTTCAGTTTTGCTGGACGCTCCCTATTATCGCCAGGCAGGAGAAATCCTCTATGCCCTTACATCGGAAAAGCTTAGAGACACCCTGACCCGCATGGTTCTGGAAAACCTGTGGATGGAGAATATCCTTAAGAATATTACCACTATTGTTTCCTGTCCCGGAGTTAGCCCTCTATTTGGGGCCTTTGAGGACATCCCTATCTTTATCATCTCTGCCGGCCCCTCCCTGGGCAAAAATATGGTCGAACTCAAGGCCGCTAAAGGCAAAGGGCTATTAATTGCCGTGGATACGGCCCTGAAGCCGCTTCTGGCCCGAGGGGTGATCCCGGACTGGGTCATCTCCATCGACGCCCAGCCGGAAAGTTTTAAGGACTTTGAGGGGGTGGCCCGGGAAGATATTGTCCTTATCGCTGACTGCATTGCCTATCCTGAGGTAATCAAAAATTTTAAAGGCCCCATTATGACTAGTTCAACAGCCAAGGCTGAGGGGAAAGAAAGAGAAGGTCTGACCTTTGTGGTAAATCCCCTGGTGAAATGGCTGGAGGATAGAATCGGCTCCAGGGGACATCTTCAAAGCGGGGGATCGGTGGCCACTTCCGCCTTTGACCTGGCCAGACTTTTAGGGGGCAATCCGATCATCTTTGTTGGTCAGGACCTGGCCTATACCGGAGAGAGGATGTATGTTGACGGAGTCGCTTACGTGGAAGAGCGGATAAAAGAACACCGGGGAAGGTTAGACGAGGCTACTTTAAAGGAAGAGTATGCCGAGGAAATCTTTAGAAAAAGGCGAAAAAATCTGGTTAATGTCCCGGCGATAGGCGGCGGTGAGGTCTTAACTGATCGCATGACCCTTTATGCCTATCTCAAGTGGCTTGAAGAGGGTATCCCCAAAGTAAAGGCAAAGTGCATTGATGCTACCGAAGGGGGGGCTCTAATTAGGGGAACAGAGGTGATGCCCCTTAAGGAGGTCATAGATCAGTATTGTATCCACCCTCAGCCGATAGGCAGGATTTTAAAAGAGGCCCAATCCGAATACCGGCCTCCTGATTTAAAAGACCTGGCTAAAGAAATGACCGGCGTAATAAGCACCCTTTCTTATCTGGAACATATCTGCCAACAGGGGATAGAACTTACCCGCCGTCTTTCCCAACACCCTTCTCCCCAAATCATTGCCTCTTTAGAAGAGATCGACCGGCAACTAAAAGAGAAGGGGTCAGAAGTTGCCTTTATCGGCACAGCTATTCAAGGGATCAGCCTCTCCATTACCAGGAGATCGGCCCGGAAAAAAGATAAGCAAAATGTGATTGCTGACTCTCTGGCCCTTTATCAGGGGATATGGGAGAGTTCTCAGTATATGAGACATCTTTTCATCGAGGCCGGAAAGGAGTTGTCATTTTGTCCTTGACAGGAGGCTTCCGGCTATGATAACATTAAGAAAAGTTTTGGTCGTCAGGAGGTGGTTTTTTTATGAGAGAAGAAGAACCCTTATGGGCTGTATATCCAAAAGTAGATAGCTTTGTAGAACCTCCTGGAAAAGAAATAAAAGTAGGTTTGACAGTACAGAATCTCTCTGATAGCGCCCTCTATTTCTCTAAGGCAGAGATTGCTCCATCCTGGGCTAATGGTAAACGTGGAATAAAACCTACTGAAAGAAGCGATTATCTTGCTTCTGGAAACTCAGCGTTTCTGACAGAATTTAATTTGCGCCTGCCTTCTACACCAAGCCTCTATACAATAAAGTTTGGATTAGAAACTTGGGTTTACAATAATTACACAACCGATTGGAGAAATTTAGGGATATTATGGACCTCTGACTGGGGATATATTCAGGTTACCCCCCAACCGATTTATACTGTTTTTGTCAGTTGCAGCCTCCGAGAAGAAGATAAGCCGGTTGTAAATCAAATTCTTAATATGCTAAAATTATGGGGGGTCGAACCAAGAACTGTTGGTATAACTAGATTTTCTGAAGACCCTTTAAGAGTCCCAGAAGATATTGATAACGAGATAGAAAAATCTGAGGCGGTGATAGGGATTGCTACTCCAAGAGATTATTCTGCCCAGGATAAAATTTATAGACATAGGACATTCCCCTGGTTACATATAGAAACAAAAAAAGCCATTGATAGCGACAAGCCCTTGCTTTTTATTGTGGATGAGAGAATAAGGCTTGAGGGACTGCTTGAATATCCTGATTTCCCAAAGGTCCTTTATCATCCTACGAAACTGGATGTCTTAGAACACAGGTTGGCTGTAGTTATGCCTGGTTTCAGGGAATGGATCGCTAAGAAAAATAAGAAAGAACGGGGAAAATTTGATGATGGCCTTGTTAAGGCAGGTTTGATATTGGGTGGAATATGGCTTGTCGGAAAGCTTATGGAGGAGGGAAAGTGAAAATTACAGAAATTGCTCCCATGCCGTTAGTAGAAAAAGAGTCGGCAGATGCATTTGCCCTGCTTCATCAATTTTATCAATTCTGCCAGATTTCTGACGAAGAAGAAGTGATTTCTTTTATTATAAAATATCCTTTTTTACTCTCTATCCTGGCTGAGGCTCCCAGCAAGATTTATCCGATTTTCCCAAAAGATGATATAGCTCTCCATTTAGAATTACACCATGACCCGGAAGAAGATTTTGAAGAACTTTTCGTGGTAATCAAATCTCCTTACTCTCCAGAAAAGGCGAGAAAATTAATGGATGAATTAGATGAAACCTGGTTTCTTGATATAATAAATAAAACAAAGAACAAATTCTGTATCACTGAGGAATCTTTATGAGTTTTGATTGGACAGAATATATTAGGTTATCTGAAGAATTGATACAAAAAGAAGAAGAAGTCTACTTACGTTCTGCTATAAGTAGAAGTTATTACGGGGTGTTTTGCATTGCCAGAAATAAACTTGGCTACCAACGGTATTCAGGTCGTGATGTGCATGGTAAAATTATAGATGGATATAAAAATTCAGCCGACAGAATTCAGGAGAAAATAGGCAAGAATCTTGATGAACTCAGAAAGGCAAGAAATAGTGCCGACTATGATGGAGACAGAAAGATTGACAAGCCCATGGCAAAAAAAATGTTGATATTAGCAAAACAGGCCTTGAATAATTTGGGCATCCCCTTATAAATTATGAACCCCTCACCCTTCAGCCAGATAGCAGGCCAGGAACATGCGGTTACGATACTTGGAAGGGCTGTGCGAAACAATCACCTTTCTCACGCCTATCTTTTTTACGGCCCGGAAGGGATAGGCAAGGCCCTTGCCGCCAAAGCCCTGGCTAAAGCGGTAAATTGTGAAGAACGGTATTGTCCGGCGGATAGTCCATGTTCATCATGTCGGAAGATCGAGGCCAATATCCATCCTGATGTAGAAGAGATAAGACCAGCGGGGAATTTTATTCTCATCGGCCAAATCAGGGGAATCAAAGGTAAACTAGCCCTTAAGCCCTTGGGCGGAGAAAAACGAGTTTTTATCATCCTTGAGGCAGAACGGATGAATACTGAGGCCGCTAATGCCTTCTTAGTTACTTTGGAAGAACCGCCCTCTGAGACGATCATTATCCTGGTAACCCGTGACTATGAAGCTGTTTTGCCGACTATCTCCTCACGCTGTCAGGGATTAAGATTTAATCCCCTGCCCGGCAAGGCCCAGGAGAAAGTCTTGATCCAGTGGGGAGTTGATCCTGAAGCTATCCCTTCCCTGATCCAGCTTTCAGGAGGAAGCTTAGGTCTGGCGAAACAGTATTTAGAGGAAGGGCTGTTAGAAAAAGAGCAAATGGTTAAGGGCTGGTTAGAGCGTATCCTCAAGGAGGGTTATTCCGCTGTATTTTCTCTCTCAGGAGAAATGCCATCATCCAGAGAGGAAGTTTGCGACTTATTAGACCTGCTTGAGCTTAATTTTCGCCGCAGCCTCATCTCCCAAATTGAAGGTAAGCCAGGGGTTAATGAAATAGCCCGGCTAAGAAAAATTAGCCCCGGGAAGTTAGAAAAGTTAATTGAACTGGTCGAGGAGACCAAAAGACTAATAAAAGGATCGGTTAACCTCCAACTTGCCGTGGAGGTAATGTGGTTGAAGTTAATTGAACTGGCCTCGTGATTTCGGATTGCAGATTGCGGATTGCGGAATGAGGGCATCGTTTCATTCAGCCTGGAAATCGTTAGAGATCGGTTTACACTTTTTGGGAGTTTAGGCTTTAGCCTTTCATAAATGAAATCCTAAAGGATTAACTCCAGGGAAGTTATGCACCATAGCTCAAACTCGGACATGCACTCCGCTTTAAAAGTGTAAAGCTGCTATTGGGGCGATTTGAAACGATGCTGGAATGAGATAAAAGAAAATCCGGGACGGTTCACTTTAGTGTGAAAGCTTGCGGATAATCGTAAGTGTTCACAGAATGCTGAAATTGGAAATTAGAAATTGGGTATTCAGACTTCATCTCGTATCCTCTTCAAATCTATTGGTATATCTGGTTGTAAGTTGTAAGTTGTAAGTTAACCGTCACCAGCGAACCTACAACCTACAACCTACAACTTACAACAGACACCCATTAAATTTGAAGAGGATACTTCATCTCTTTCCCTAATTTCCAATTTCCAATTTCCAATTTCAAGCCGTGAACGGTTACAAGAAATCACAGGAAAAACGATGAAAATGAACCGTCCCGAAAATCCGCAATCCGCAATCCGAAATCCGAAATAAGAAGGGAGACATAATGCTGGAAGTCGTTGGTGTTCGCCTTCCCAAAGGAAACAAACTATGCTATTTCAGTCTAGACACAAAAAAAATTAAATTAAGAAAAGGGGATATGTGTGTCGTCAAGATGGATCGGGGGGTAGATTCGGGAGTAGTCGTAGAAGCAGCCAGGACTATCGAGGAAAAAGGAGATGAGGGTTTCTTGCCGGTGATCAGAAAGATAACCCCACAAGACCTGGAGCAGTTAGCCTCTAATACCCAACGTGAAGAGAAGGCCTACAAAATATGCCAGGAAAAAATTAATGATCGTGACATGGAGATGAAATTAGTCGGTATTCATTATGCCCTTGACGGTTCCAAGATCACTTTTTATTTCTCGGCTGAAGGCCGAACCGATTTCAGGGAATTAGTGAAAGACCTGGCCTACGCCTTTAAGACACGGATAGAACTCCGTCAGATTGGGGTAAGGGATGCCGCCAAGATATTTGGCGGATTCGGCTGGTGTGGACGCTCCCTATGCTGCAGCGCCTTTCTGAAGCGGTTTGACTCGGTCTCTATCCGCATGGCTAAAGAACAAAATCTTATCCTGACCCCTTCCAAGATATCCGGGGTTTGTGGACGGTTGATGTGCTGCCTGGCGTATGAACACAAGGATTATATGACCTTTCGGAAACGATGCCCTAAGATGGGCGCTCAAATAGAAACCCCGGCGGATGGGCCGGGCACAGTTATTGGAATTGATCCTATCCAGTGCTGCCTGCAAGTTAAGCTGAAAGATGACAGAAAAATAGAGGTGCCGGTGAAGGAATAAAATGGCTGAAAAATTTTACCTCACTACCCCCCTTTATTACGTGAATGACATTCCCCACATAGGCCATGCCTATACCAATGTGGCGGCTGACTGTCTGGCCAGATATAAACGTCTGGCCGGATTTGACGTCTTTCTGCTTACAGGCACGGATGAACACGGTCAAAAGGTGGAAGACTCAGCCAAAAAGGCAGGGAAAGCGCCAAAAGAATTGGCGGATGAAGTAGTCGGCAGATTCCAGGAATTGTGGGCCAAACTAAATATCTCTTACGATGACTTTATCCGGACAACCGATAGCCGGCACATCAATACTGTCCAGGCCATCTTCAAACGGATATACGAAAAGGGGGACATCTATCCGGGCGCTTATGAAGGCTGGTACTGTACCCCTTGCGAAAGCTACTGGACAGAACGGCAATTAGATAACGGCCGCTGCCCTGCCTGTCACAGACAAACACAATGGCTCTCGGAAAAAAGCTGGTTCTTCAGGATGTCAAACTACCAGAATCGGCTTTTAGATTATATTGACCGGCACCCTGATTTCATTCGCCCGAAAACTAAGGAAAAAGAGATCAGGAACTTAGTGGCAGAGGGCCTTAAGGATTTGTCTATCTCTCGATCTTCCTTTGACTGGGGTGTGCCTGTCCCCCTGCCTTCGAGCAAAGACGTTATCTATGTCTGGTTTGATGCCCTGATAAATTATCTGACCGGTCTCGGCTACTTAGATGATGAAGAAAGGTTTAATCATTATTGGCCGGCCGATTGCCACATCATAGGCAAGGACATCCTGAAATTTCACGCTGTTATCTGGCCGGCTATGCTTATGTCGGCCGGGATTTCACTTCCCCGGAGGGTCTTTGCCCATGGCTGGTGGACAATAGAAGGAGAAAAGATGTCCAAGTCCAGGGGGAACGTGGTTGATCCTTCCCGGGTAGCGGATGAGGTCGGAGTGGATGGATTCCGCTACTTTCTTATGCGCGAGGTGCCTTTTGGTCTGGATGGAGATTTTTCAAGGCATGTCCTTATCCACAGATATAACAGTGATCTGGCTAATGACCTGGGTAATCTTGTCTCCAGAACCCTGACGATGATAGAAAAATACTTTAACGGCCAAATCCCCTCTCCGGCAGGTGAAGATTTAGCTGCAACCACCCTGTCCATACCGGCGAAAGTAGATCAGGCCATGAACGAATTAGAATTCCACCAGGCCCTGATCACCATCTGGGAATTGATCAGAACTTGCAACAAATATATTGATGAAACTGCCCCCTGGGTTCTGGCTAAAGATGAAACCAAGCAGACCAGGTTGGCTACTGTAATGTATAATCTGGCCGAAGCCCTCCGGTTTATCGGGGTGATTGTCTCACCCTTTATGCCGTCTTCCGGTGAAAAGATCCTTAGCCAACTGGGGATTGCCTCTCAACTAAAGCTCAGTGCCCTGAAGGAGTGGGGTAGCCTGCCGCCTAACACCCGGATCACTAAAGGTAAACCCTTGTTTCCCCGACTTTCTGCCCCATGAAGCGCCTAACCTCAACTATCTTTAAACCCCTACGGTTTCGTTCGGGCGGGGCGTTCTGGACAATCATCTGGGGAGTGATTTGATAATTTGGTGATTTGGATGATTTGATTATTTTTGTGCCCGAAGGGCGCGGGAATAATTCTCTTTTCCTGAACTTTTCACTTGACTTACCCTATTTTTATAAGCTATAATACAGAGTCGGTGAAAAAAACAAATGCGGGGCATTTAGGTTACCTTTTCCAAGGTTGCCCTAAAATCAAAATTCCTATCATTTCATTTCATTCTGGGGTGCAAGATGACCACTCGAACGATCACGTTACAATTGCCAGAGAGTTTGTACACTCGTTTGCAGCAGGCCGCACGAGCGACCCGCCACTCATTGGATGAGGTGCTGCTCCACGCTGTACAGGTGGGCAGTCCACCCAGATGGGACGATACGCCCGCCGAATTCCAGGCCGACGTGGCCGCGCTGGACCGCCTGGACGACGAGGCACTGTGGCGCATTGCCCGCGGCCGTAAGCCGGAAGCGGACATGGAGCGTTATCAGGAGTTGCTGGACAAGAACGCGAATGACATCCTGTCGGCCGAAGAACGTAACGAATTGGTCAGATTGCGCGTTGAATCTGACCGTTTTATGCTGCGCAAGGCTCACGCAGCCACCTTGCTCTGTTGGCGTGGCTATCAGATGCCACCCGCTGAAACGTTGCGGAAAG
>JASEGY010000820.1 GCA_030019105.1 bacterium
TTACAACTTACAACTTACAACCTATTACCCCCAAATCTTTTTCATGAAGTCTATAGCTTCATAACCTATCCGCACATCATCGCTATCACTCATATTCCGCAGCACAATGGCTTTCCGGTCAGGATTAGCTCCTTTTATCAGAGTGGCAACCTCTCCCACATTTATCCAGCCGTGGGTGAATTCAGCCACTTTCTCAGGACGAGTCGTGACCGTATTGAGAACTTTGACCTCGGCAGCTACGCCGCCCCCACCTCCTCCGGTAGTTCGAATAGCCCGCAGCTCATGGTCGTAAATTTCCTGCAAAATATCCTCAGGAGCCTTGACCGGCATCTTTGGCTCTCCCTTCCTTTTTCCCTATCCAGAAGAAGAATCCTGAATCATCCTTAGCTATCTGCGTGGCAAAAAGCTTGATGATGGAATCCTCCAGGTTCTCTCCTTCGATGTTATCTTCAAACACATCGTAGGGTAAGCATTCAGTGAAACCGTATTGCAAGAAATGTAAAATTATTTTACGGAAGCTAAGCTACTGTTATACATAAGGTTCCGGTCTGTGCGATGAGTTGAAGTAGTAAACATTGAGTGAACCCGTATGCGTATAATAATATTAGTTGCATTCACCCCAATAATTCATTAATGCTAACTATACAGTTCTGCTATACTTACGGCTTACTGTATATTTGCTTTACAGCTTCTGCAACACGGTTTCACTGAATGCTTACATCGTAGGTGACCTCAAAGGGAGCCATAATCTCCACGGTATCAAGCGTTACCTTGTTGAAGGTAGGCTTTTTTTCCTATACCGCTCAGATAAATTGAGCCACTTTTGCTCACTTAAATTGAGCCACTTAT
>JASEGY010000821.1 GCA_030019105.1 bacterium
TCGATAATCTTCTTCCAGGCTTCATCAAAGTAGGCCCAGTATCTATCCTGATTTATACTCAACGCGGGCATAATCTGCGATTTTGTATCCTCTCAATAACTCGGGGCAATTTGGTTATAAGTTGTAGGTTGTAGGTTGTAGGTTGTAGGTTACGTATACAACCTACACAACTTACAACCTACAACTTACAACTTACAACTTACAACTTACAACCTGTTTACAAAATCACTATTTATGGCCGCGCTGAGTATACATAAGATATCCGCTTCCCGATCATATTGAAACGCTAAGTTCGTTTCCATTCAATTTCCAGTTTCCTGGACTTCTTTAGCCGATTGCGGCATACGATCTAACTTCCTGATCCAGTCGCCTACCCAGAGCATCCACCGCGGCATCAAGGTCATAATCCATTTGCAAACCCAACCAAAATTGTGGAGACATCCCAAAGTAACGCCCTAACCGGAGGGCAATGTCAGCAGTAATACTCCGTTCACCTGTCATAATTTCGTGGATATGCCAGGGAGGTAGACCAATATCTGATGCCAAACGAGTTTGATCCAAACCCATCGGCTTTAAGAATTCTTCCAACAAAACCTCGCCGGGATGAATCGGCTCCAGTTTTTCCTCCGGCATAATGGTATTCTCCTAATGATAATCTACAATCTCCACCTTGTAGACGTTACCTTTTTGCCATTCAAAACAGATGCGCCACTGATCATTGATGCGAATGCTATACTGGCCGGACCGGTCTCCTGCCAGCTTTTCCAACCGGTTTGCAGGTGGTACATGCAAGTCATAGCGCGGCCTCTGGCCGCAACCAAACCAATTTTGGATTGCAGATTGCGGAT
>JASEGY010000822.1 GCA_030019105.1 bacterium
AGCCACAGATAAGCAGTCAGGGGTAATCAAGGTCTGGATCAGCCTTAAGGATACGTTGAATCAACTCTATTGGAACAAGGGAGATTGGGTTCCTACCGAGACATGGCTACCGGTTACCGGAACGGCAAGTTGGAGCTATCCCTGGCCGGCCGGTCCGGCGAACGGGATATATTTAGTCAGGTCTAAAGCTAAGGATGCCGCCGGTAACGAAGAAGCCCCCGGTGTTGGAAATACATTTACGCTTGATACGCAGCCGCCTGCCTCAAAGATCAAGGTTCCGTCCGACGGGGACGTGCTTCAGATCCTCTCGATCATGGCCGGTACGACCACGGATAACCTCATTGGGGTGGCTTCCGTTGAGGCAAGTATTAGACGGAACGGTGACAGCCGGTATTGGAACGGAAGCGGCTGGGCAATCAGCCAGTCCTGGCAGACGGTTAATGGCTCAACTTCCTGGATGTATAACTTGCCCCTCTTGTCGAGCGGGTCGTATACCGCCTCCTGCCGGGCCAGGGATAAGGTGGGTAATCTTGAGATACCCGGTTCCGGAGTAAGCTTTATCATTGATCCGGACATCCCGTCATCAAATATCACCTATCCTGCTGAAGAGGCAATCTTAAGGGAACTTAATCAGATTAAGGGAACGGCCTTTGATGCGATAGGTGTCGCTCTGGTTGAGGTGGCCATCCAGAACGGCAGTAGTCAGTACTGGAATGGAACAATATGGAGCAATGCCCAGGCCTGGCTGCCGGCTAAGGGCACTAATTCCTGGAGCTTTGACTGGCCGGAAGGTGCTGCGGATGATACTTACCGGGTTCGCTCCCGGGCGACTGATTCAGCCGGAAACA
>JASEGY010000823.1 GCA_030019105.1 bacterium
CCTAAACTCCAATCTTCAACCAACCCCAAAATCTTTTTCTTAAGCACTATAGAAAACAAATACTTCAGAATTTCCCTTGACTTTTCAAGGTGTTACTGGTATAATCTTATCCACCTACTGATTCCAATGGCCTTTTTGTAGCGTAGCAGTAAACGCAATTGCTCAATAAAGTGTGGAACTCTCGCAAAGACGATAAGTGTTCACAGGATGTTGAAATTAGAAATTGGAAATTGGGCATTCATACTTTCTAATTTCTAATTTCTAATTTCTAATTTCTAATTTCCAATCTTTCCACAAGATATTGAGCAGTTACCAGTAAACCGTCTTAAAAAAATACGGTAACGAACTCTGGGGGTAAGAGAACTTATGGATCAAGTGGCAGCGGTAGAGAAAACATTGTATGATTTGCAAGTTCAGGTGCTGGATATGCGTGACCTGCTGGTGCATATCCGTAGCGGTTACCCCAGGCAGATACAATTGGAAAACTTGCGAGATTCCAGATACGAGGTGATGCGGGCCATCCCGGTTGTGCTGGAGGAAGACGAGGGACAGTACGTCGCTACCTGGTACGATGCCGACCTATTTGGCTACGGGGACAGGGAGCAGGAAGCATTGGACGATTTATGTGAGAGTATTGTCTCTCTTTGGGAGGTGTTGAAGCGTGAGTCTGCAGGCCGGAAGTTGGGTAAGACACTTACCAGGCAGTGGGCTTTCCTGCAAAAGGTGATTCGTGAGGTAGCGTGATGGGATTTTCTCTCAAACTTAAGGAAGCTGAATTCCTGCTGCTTAAGTTAGGCTAGCAGTCTGTCGGAGTGAAATAGAGAATCCCAATGTTCACGGCATCTTG
>JASEGY010000824.1 GCA_030019105.1 bacterium
AGGCATGGCAACTACACGCAAATTGACTCCGAAAGTGTACCATACGAAGAACGCACGGTGACCAACCGTGAACCTTTGAACCGTGAACCTGACAACCTGAGTAGTTACCGATATTTTACACATTATTAAAGCTCAATTTGTAATAGTGTTGAGTATATCTGCGTGGGCATTGATCATCGTTTGGGCAATTTACGAAATTGGTAGGTTGGGTTGAGCGGAGCGAAACCCAACACCACCGTGGATTGTTGGGTTTCGTTCTTCAACCCAACCTACCCAAAATTGCCGAAACGATGATCAAGGCTTCTGCGTGCTATTAGGATGATGTAGTTGATTTGTGTTGTGGTGAATTGCCGGATTGAATGATGTAGTGTTGTGCTGTGCTGTGAGAATTACGAGGTTAAATGATGTGGTGAGTACTGTGAAAATTGCAGGGGTGAAATGCTAGAGTTGATATTGTGTTTTGGGCTGCGTTCGGACTATGCCATATTAAGTTTTTGGTATCTTTTCAATAGTTTGGGGTAAACTGTTGCCTCAGAAACCAGGTTTCTTCAAGAAACCTGGTTTCTGGAGAGTCACAATTGGCTGAAACGATGAACCATGCCAGTTTTTGGGCTATGTGTTGGGCGTCAGGAAGCTCATAAGTTAACGCACAGCCTGACGCACAACCCACAGCAGCAGAAGATACGGAGATGACGAAAGCAGAGGATTTTTTAATCGAACCCCCGCATCTTCTGCTAAGTTGAAATCAACTTGAGTACGAAACATCCCGCGAAATATTGAGAAGATACGATTTTCGTATCTTCTTCAAATCTAAGGGTAAGAGCCAAAGGGTTCAAAGTTCAGGGT
>JASEGY010000825.1 GCA_030019105.1 bacterium
TTAGACGGATGGCTTTGATCTTCATTTCGGCTAATAGCGCGCCGTAGAAACCAGGTTTCTTGAAGAAACCTGGTTTCTACCCGCAAGTGTCCTGAAATATTGAGAAGAAACCGGATTTCTTCGAGAAACCCGGTTTCTCAGAACTTCTCAGCTTGTGTAGTTACCCGGAGGATTAAAAATGCCTTATGGAAATTTCAAGACCTATGAAGAGGCTGCCATTAAATTTAGTATTAAATTAAAAGTAGAGCGTTTTGTAGAAGAAAAAGAGTTAAACATAGAAGACGCCCTTTTAAAGTTTATCGCTTCAAATTTACAAAATAGAGCCAGCTATGTTAGTGAAAACGCGATTTGCGAAAGGATTATTTCGAATATATTAAATGTAGTTCAAAGAGGATACAATTTAGATGTTTGGTCTCATGTGAAATTTGATATTGCCGAAGAAGATGGGTTAGTCGGGACCCCGGATTTTTTAATTGCGCCGGTTTCAGACATTGGGACTACCTTTACCAGACCGGTTGTATGTGTCGCTGAGGTAAAGAGAGAAGATTTTGCGGCCGGTTGGGCGCAGGCTTTAGCTGAAATGATCGCCGTTCAAAGATTTAATAATGATAGTGATGACGAGGTCTTTGGTATAGCGACGAGCGGGGACTTCTGGAAATTTGGGAAATTAAAAGGTCGTGAATTGACCATGGATCCGGTTTCATACTCTGCTACTGAGGATTTGCAAAGACTATTTAATGTGGTGAACTGGATATTTTCTGAAGCCGACATGATTGCTAATAAGATTTAGACGGATGGCTTTGATCTTCATTTCGGCTAATAGCGCGCCGTAGAAACCAGG
>JASEGY010000826.1 GCA_030019105.1 bacterium
AGGCCCCAATTTCCAATTATGCAATTATCAAAGAGCGTTCAAAGGTGATGCTAGTCAAGCACAAGATTCAATTGAGTGTCCGTGTTAACACGGGGCTGCACAAAGGCGAAATCGAATGGCGCCGCCCCAGTCGGATGACACTCCTAAACATGCTCAAGAATCCAATGTACGCTGGGGCGTATGCCTACGGAAAGCGCAAGGTGGATCCGAAGCGCAAGATTCCGGGCTGTCCCAGTAGTGGTAGAACTGTGGTTCCACTGGAGGAGTGCGAAGTTCTTCTAAAGGATCGTGTTCCAGCCTACATCAGTTGGGAGCAGTTTGAGCATAACCGGAAACAGTTAAGATCGAACCGTTCCGTCTCTGAGGAAATTGGGGCGATACGACATGGAGCATCACTGCTTACCGGGTTATTGATTTGCAAGAAGTGCGGCCATCGAATGAGCGTAAGGTATAATGGAACTACCAATCGTCACCAGTATTCATGCAGCATGATGGTGTCCAACTACGGAGAACCCTTTTGTCAAAGTTTGGCCGGCCCCCCTTTGGATTGTTTCGTGGCGGATCAGGTGTTGGATGCACTCAAACCATCTGCGCTGGACCTGAGTTTGGAAGCGGCCAAACACATTGAACGAGAAAGGGAACAACTGGACACCCTTTGGCAAAAACGAATTGAGCGAGCCCACTACGAGTGTAAACGTGCCGCCCGTCAGTACCAACTTGTGGAACCCGAGAATCGTCTGGTGGCCCGGCAACTGGAAGGTGAGTGGGAACAGAAGTTAAACGTGCCCATCCTGTTAATGACAGGAATGATGGGCAAGTTTATGAGTGTTATTCCTAA
>JASEGY010000827.1 GCA_030019105.1 bacterium
TCCGACTCCCCATCTTGAAATACCTCTTGAACTCATATGGCTGAGTAGTTACAATGCAGGAAGCATTGGAAGGTGAGAGGGCCAAAATAAAAAAGAAAGGGCATCGTTGCAAAGTGCTGAAATAGCGACTTTACATTTTTAACAATTTTAGGCATCGCTTCAAAACTGAAAAATAAAATCGTTACAATTCCCACGAGTATGGTATACTTTGAGTACATCCCAATCACACTACTACAAGGAGGCTCAAAATGAAGAATACCATCACTCTACGGGATACTTTCCCAACCAGTCCATCCATAACTGCTTTTGGGTCAGATGGCTCGTTTCTCACTTCCTTTGGGGAACCGGAGGTAGGGAGATTTGTCAACCCATCATCCCCGGCCAAACTATCTGCCTGCTACCACACTCAAGCAACAGAAGACAAGCCCTCTGCTTGCAAACCATCTGCTTGTCCACACCGCCAGGCATGCTACCAGACCCTCAGTAAATGGCAGGTGCGGCGTGGCCAATACCAGCGTCCTGATGTGACAGCCTCCGACCGCCTGGACATCGCTCAGCGATATTACGCCCCTAACCGTCCCTGGGGTAGAGTGGTACGTATGGCACAGAAATACGACCTCAGCCGCAGGACGATCTACGATATTGCTGAACAGGGCGCTGTTCTTTTCGAGCCACGTTTGCCTGGCCCAGTCCCCTGTCTCAAGCAATTGCTGCCTTGCGGCCAGATGCTTTCCCCGCCGAAGACTGAGACAACAACCCTATCCCGAGAAGAAAAAGAACGTCAGCGCAACCTAAAGCTCTTGCTCCATCTTGACCGCCTCGCACGATGCGCAGG
>JASEGY010000828.1 GCA_030019105.1 bacterium
CACCGCAAAGCATCTCTTCTGCATAAACAGACTCATAAGGAGAGAGGCTAATCCCCGGCACAATAAAGAGCCGGGCGTATTCTACCGCCAGGTCTTCCAGCAGTTCCTCTTCCTTCCGGCTCAGGAATTCATCCCCAAAATCTATCCCAGCGCTTTTCAGGGACTCACAGAAACACTCTGTCCGCAGTTGCCTTAGAAACCGGGCATCAACCTCGCGGATAAATATCTTGGATAAGAGCTTATAAAGCGCACCTATCCTTTCAGCCTCTTCTGCTTTTTCTACTAAGTCTTGCTTTTCTTCTACTATAGTTTCCACTTGACAAAGGCCCTCCTTTTGAGTTATAATTGGTGATAAAGGGTGACATATTGATAACATATCGCTCCTACGGAGCTACTCTGATTTGTTTGCCCTAAGTCTATAAACATTCCGCCCCGCTGGGGCTAAACCTCAGTCTTCAGCCTTCAGCCTATCTACCTGAGTAGTTAGTAGTTAGCATTTACCATATCTACGGCGTATTATCTCAATCCTCACACCCATGACCTAACTCCCAGACAGGCATCTTTGTTTGACCCGCCTCCTCTTCCTGAAGGTTTCCCTCTATTTCTCCCCCAATCCGGCGCCATTCAGTTATGCCACCAAACATATTCTTAACCCGTCCAAACCCCTGTTGTTGGAGTATCCTGCACGCTTTTGGGCTGCGGCCGCATCCACTTTTACAGTAGACAATAATCGGCTTTTCCCTGTCTAACTCTCCGGCTCTTTCCTCAACATTATTCAGCGGAAGATTGAGGCTTCCTGGAATATGTCCCGTCGCATATTCATCTGGTGTTCGC
>JASEGY010000829.1 GCA_030019105.1 bacterium
GACGGGTCACCCATGATGGCGTTTTTAGCCGGTTGTTCTCTGGATATATCTTTAAACCTACAAATCGAGAAGAGAAAGTCAATTAAGACAGCTCGGCGGTAGCCGTAAGCCGGACATAACATGGTAGCTGGTAGCCGGTAGCCGCAAGCTTTAGCTCGCGTTATGCGTAGCGCAATATTACATTGTTCGCAGGCTAAAGCCTGCGACTACCAGTTTTGGGATAGACTCTAAAGAGGAGGGATAATGGGAGAAATCGATAAAAGTGTAAAGATTCTGGCTTATCACTACCCAGAGACGTTTGCTGAAATTATCTTTGGTGGTAAAGAGTTTGAGACTTTGGAAAGCCTTAGACAGGTAGAAGTGAATATTCCTCAAAAGAGGGTGGATTATGTCCATCGGATAGTGGTAGAGGATAAAGAGGTAATTTTGCATTTAGAGTTTCAGTTGATTCATGAGAGTGATGTGCCCGAGCAGACCTTTCTTTACAATGCCTTTTTAAGGGCTAAATTCAACTTGCCGGTAATCTCGGTGGTGATCTATTTAGAGCCCGGCAAAAGGGAACTTCCGACGGTCTTAAAAACAGAGATAGGCGGAGAAGTATTTAATTCTTTTACCTATCGAGTAATAAAAGCGTGGGAATACAGGGAAGAAATCAGGAGAGGCCGGTATCCGGGACTTTTGCCTCTTTTGGTAATACTGGAAGAAAAAGCCAAAAGGGAAGAAGCTATTCGTATAGAACGAGAGTTGATTCTAAAAGAGCCGGACAAGGAAAAGAAGGCCGAAATGCTGGCCGTGGCAACCATGGTGGCGGCAAGATATTTCAGCAAGGAA
>JASEGY010000082.1 GCA_030019105.1 bacterium
ATTTCCGACTCCCCATCTTGAAATACCTCTTGAACTCATATGGCTGAGTAGTTACAATCTCAGATTGCTTTTGGGCCAAAGAAACCAGGTGCTGGATATTGATAGCCAATCCATTGATTAATTGAACAACAGCCTTTTCCCCTTGAAGGAAAGCCTTACCAATCTCCTCTTGAGTAGGTAATTGTACTTGTATAGCAATGTCTTCGAGAGAAGCTTGTGACATTTTGTCCCAACCCTAAAATGAGAAACTTGTAATTTTGCCGCTTATTTACTATATCGGATAATATAGAATAAGCTTGAGCTTTTTTTTAGGGCTGAGTAGTTACTAAATATCCAACGCAAATTGTCCCATAGGCGTCCATGGCGCAATAATCCTCACTTGCGAATCTTGGTAAATAATTAAATCCGCAAACTGTAGTTCCTCAAAATATAAACATAGCTCAGTCTGAGAAACACTCCGAGGATTTAGAACAACTTCCCATCCATATTGGACATGGAAGTGAGGTATAGATTGCCCCGCAAGCCCGCCAAGATTAAATCCCACAACCATTCTCATTAAGTCGGGGGCTCTTCTTAAGAGGTCTTCAAAGGAGGGCTTTTGAGATGAGGGTGTTCTATATTGGTTTCCACGTTCTATGCAACCCCGTAGCATCCAGTAGAAGTCCATTTTCCGTAAATCTGCTAACCTAAATTTATGAATACATTTAGGACGGATATTCTTATCATGATGCCAAAGAAATATGACACGCTGATCCCCCTGGGAGGTAAGGAAAATCATTGATAAAATCCGCAACTCGGTCCTTGATAACAATCTCTACAGCACTAGAGCCTGCGGGTTTCAAATGAGGATTACAGAGTATACATTCTTCCGGACCTTTCTCCTTATCTACCATCTCTTTCTGTTTTTCTCGGCCAACCTTCAAAGCGCGTTTCCGGGAAAGCGCTGAAGGTATTACTGAGAGAAGATCACTGTGGATATCGATATCGCCTGGCAGAGTGTTTGTTTTCAACAAATACAACTGTTTCATCGTCTTATACCTCCAATATCTATTTAGTGGTACGCTAACGCCGAGTTAGACAACTGGATTTTCTTACTACACATCTAAATCCCTAAACAGTTTCGTCCACACATTGGACAAGAATACATACCGTTACTTAGCGGGCCTCCCCCCATATTTGTTTCCTCAAGTTCATGATATTCTGAAGCCCCACAGTCCACACATACATGAAAATAATCCATGTAGTAATCAAGGGTTCCTGCATCTGTATTGGCACATCCGCACATAACAATTCCTCCACAACGTTGACAGGGGATATCAACCTGCTCTAAATTTGGATATGAACCTTGATGAGTCATTTCACGCCGTAGCAACATTAAAATCCTGTCATCTATATGGACACCAGATTTGGTGAGCGAGTTTAGCTGTTTGTGTAATGATTCTGGTTTCATCTCTTCCTCCTATCCTCTTAAAAGAATATAAACATTTGTCCAATTCCAAGTAATTGCTCAATAAAGTATAGAATTCTCGCAAAGACGATAAGTTTTCACGGAATGTTGAAATTAGAAATTGGGCCTTCATACTTTCTAATTTCCAATTTCGAGCCGTAAACGATTGCCTACTAAGCTCTTGATCCTGCTGGGACATAATCAATGGAAAGAATTTTTGTATTTCCATCCTCTAAAACATCTACTGTTTTTTCGCGGATATCAGATTGTATAATCCCTCCAGCAATTACACATTCTTCAATACTTACGTCTCTGCGAACTTCGTGTCTATCTATAAGTCTTCTCTGATCAGCAGGCATTTCATTCCCCTCTTTGTCAAAATATGAGTACCTCTCCCAAAGAACAGAATGCTTAATGGAAGCATTTTTTTCAATTATCCAATCATCTCCTATTATTGCATAAGGTCCTAATGTTACTCCCTGTTCAATAATACAGTTATTGCCTATGACCACAGGAGGGATTATAGTAACTTTTGAGAAATCAACAGCAACATTGGAACCCAGATATCCCCATGGAAGTTTTTCATATGGAAGCCAAACCTTGATTTTGCCATCCAATAAGGATTCATTAACTCTTAGATAATCTCTTTTATTGCCAACATCAAACCACCCACCATCATATTGAATTCCCCATAAAACAAAATCTCTTGGAAGTTTTATATGCGGCAACTTATTTAACATAGCTGGAAATACATGCTTCCCAAAATCGTAAAAAGGATGATCAATATCAGTCTTTGCTTCTGTGCGAAACTCATCTAGAATTTTCAGTAATTCTTTTTCTATCATATAAATAGAAGCGTTGTTTAGATTACTGGGAGAATCAGGGTTTTTCTCTATAAAATCTATTATGGCCCCTGATTTTGATATCTCACCTTTTCTCTCTTCCGGTTTATCGAGAATAACGGTTCCAAAGTCTTTTCTTCTTTCCCACGACACGGGTGTTAATACCATACTAAAGGCTGCCCCAGCTTTTCTATGTATATCATACATTTCCTCCAAGAATTCTGTTCCAAAGTTGGTAACTATGTCCCCACTGGGGACTACTACTATTGAACCTTTAAATTCATCTGCTTTGGGGATTTCTTCATCCTTTAATGTTTTTTTAGATTTATTGCCCAAAACTTGCTTACAAGCCCCTCCAAGTGTTCCAGTGGGTATATCTTCCTCTACATAATTTATATTGGTTGCAAATTTGGAGCCATCTTTAAAGTATCTCTTAATTGTATCTTTAAGTACACACAAATTCATCGAAATATCAGAAATGCCAGAACCTACAAATCTTCTTATCCAAATTTCTAAAATTGGAACTTTTCCTCCAAGAGGAAAGAGGGGTTTGGGAAGGTGGTGAGCGGTAAGGGGATCCATCCGCTTTCCCAAACCAGCAGCTAAAATAGCACCTTTAATTTCATGATTCATCCCCTTTTTATGTGTCCAGGTTTTTTCCAAAAAAGATGTGGGTAATTTGACAGGCATAATACTTTAACTCCTTTGATTTTGAATTATAGTATAATTATAGTATATAGAAATGGGTGAGTCAAGTGAAAAGTTGAGGAAAAGAGAAGAATTGGGGAAATAATTGGGGGGATCGAGCAGCCAAAGAGGTTGGGCGGGTAAAATTTGGGCGCACTCCTCACCGTAGTTGTCCCCGGATGATAGCGCAAGAAAAGTGCCATCAAGTGGAAAAGAGAAAAGGGCGATGTTCATCGTTTCAGCCAGTTGACCTGCCACCCGTCACATAGCAATCAAACAGCATCAATGTTTACAATAAGTTGCGATGGCAGAGGCTTCCAGATTGCCAGGTTGTGGCCGAAACGATAACCAAGACCATTTTGAACCGTCCCAATATGGGCATGGTCCAAATCAGGGTGACATTGACCTTCCCGAAAGCTTGAAGCTTTCGGGAAGGTCAATGCCTGTAACCGGCGAGAAACTTACGCCGAGCTGTAATATAAACCTGGTTTCTACTGACTACTTTTTGCCGGATCATCATACTTGACATTCCACAAAAACTATGATAAAATAGATATTGCATACGGAATTGTATGCACACTCTGTTGTATGCAAGGGGAATCAAGCAATGCTTTTTGAAACATCAAATCCGGTTTCAGGCAATAGCTTCATCAACCGCCAGGACGAGATTGATGAACTAATCTTAAGTGCGCAACGGCTAAAAGACCAAAGCCGCTCATGGTATGCCCTGGTAGGGCAGCGGAAGGTCGGGAAGTCAAGTTTAATCAAGGAATTCAAGGCACGGGTTTCCGGTGAATATTTATGCCCTGGAGTGGATTGTTGGAGTTCAACCAGAAATGCCTATGATTTTTTTATAGATTACATCGTGGAGTTAATAGATGCCTACCTCATTAAAGCCTCTCTTGCCGCTCAGACGGGTTTGCTCAAGCCGGCGCTTTTTGACACAAACGAATTGGCCATGGTGGACGCAAAGCTTCAGATGCTCTCTATTAATGCCATCAACAAAGGACTTTTACTGCTGCAGCAACTCAAAAGAAGAGAAGTCTCTTCGCATTTGTTTGAAGCAGTAATTGATTTGCCTCAGGTATTTTCCGAAGAGACTCACGAGAAGCTGATTGTCATTCTTGATGAATTTCAGGAGCTTTCCAACCTGAGCAAATTCAAGGTAATCAAAGAGGAAATAGGGGAGGTATTCCCTCTTTTACGCTCATGCTGGCAAAAGCACGATAATGTCAATTACATCATCTCAGGCTCGAAAATCACTATGTTACGTGAATTATTGTTTAATCCAAACGAGCCATTCTACCAGCACTTTCATCTGATGCAGATTTCGGAGTTCTATAGAAAAGACGCCCTCCTTCTTTTGCAGAAGCTAAGCGCCGATTCGGGCAGAGAAATACCCCCGTTGCTGTGCGAAAAGATAGTGGATATTCTGGGCGGCAATCCTTTTTACTTGCAGGTAATGGGTGAAGAGCTTTGCAAGGAAGAACAGATTGATGAACGTGCCTTCAAGGTAGTCCTTCAGGAATTGGTCTTTAACCGTACAGGACGGTTGAGCATCTATTTCCAAAACCTGTTTGAACGCATCGTTTCCAAATCCAGCATGTTGGAGTCAGCCTTGTTGTGCCTTTCGACCCCCAGAAACTTGACCGAAATAGCAAAACAGTTAGAAATGCCGACAGGCACTGCCAATGCAATAGTCGGTCGTTTGCTCAAGGAAGACGTAATCGTAAAGACAGAGGACAAGCAGTATCTTATCCCTGACAAGGCATTTGCCCTGTGGATAAAGAGCAATACCGGGTTCAGAAACATTCTTTCTCCGTTGGTGTTGGGCAATGAAACGGAAAAACTGATTGCCCGCACTCTGGCGCAAACAGGCTTTACGCTCGTTTATCAATCCAAAGCCAGCCGTGGCGCCTTTGACCTGCTGGCCATCGCCAATACCACTTTTATGGGCATCCAGTGCAAAAAGGCCACTCTCCCGTATTATCTCCCCATCAAGGAATACGAAAAAATGAACTTCTGGGCGAAGAAGCTCTCCTGGATTCCTCTTCTGGCGTTGGAGATTGCAGGGGAAATTAGATTTTACTTCATCTCCAATCTGCCACACAAAACGGAAAAATACTATCGAATTGACGAAGATACTCCGCAGGTTGAGAATTTGTTAACATTATTGAAAGTCAGCGTAAACTGAGGATAGTGAAGTCAATAACCCGCAATTCACAATCTGTCATCCGAAATGGAACGCAGATTTGCGCAGATTCACAGGATAAAAAATCCTGAAAATCTGCGGTTATCTGCGTCCTATGCTTAAATAGTGCACAGCAATCTCGCTTCGGTAATGATCTTCTCAATAGGTATATCGTGGTCCTCCTGAGGCAGCCGTCTGACCACCTGATCCTCGTAGGCCAGGGCAATCAGGTGAGTTTTCTCGCTCATTCGGGCCAGTAAACGGTCGTAATGCCCCCCACCATGGCCAAGCCGGCCGCCTTCTTCATCAAAGGCGATCCCGGGGATAATGGCCAGATCTATTTCAGCCGGTTCTACTAACCGGAGGTATTCCGGTTTTGGTTCCAGAATGCCAAAGGTCCCTGGAGCCAATTCGAGATCATAGTCCTTTATTTCAGAAAGGATAAGGCCATCTCCCCGGGTGACAGGTAAGACCACCCGTTTACCCGCATTTATCCCGTGCCTGATCATTCCTTCTGTAGCAACTTCACTTTTAGTGGCGACATAAAAGAGGATGGTTTTAGCCTCTTTAAAGTGGTCAAGACCGAATAAGGTCTCCTCAATGAGACGGCTCCGTTCTTTCCGGTCATTCGGATGCAAAGAATCCCGTTTGGCCTTGATCTCTTTTCGTATCTTTCTCTTCATGCGAATACCTCCCTCCGGATTGCGGATTGTGGATTTCGGATTGGAGTATCTTCTCAATATTTCGTGATTTCATGGTACTTGCGGATAGAAACCAGGTTTATTGAAGAAACCTGGTTTCTGAGACACTATTTTGCCCCGAATTATTGAGAAGATACGGATTGGAGACCCGGGATTGCGAATTGACCATCAGTCTTCAATCCGCAATCTGCAATCCAAAATCCGAAATCCGCTTCAGATATTCCTTGATTTTCGCCTCGTATCCCTGCCCTGTGGGTTCGTAATAAGTCCTGGGTTCCGGAAGATAAGCCTGTTTGACATAGTGGCCGGGATAATCATGCGGATACAAATAACCCTGACCCCGGCCAAGCCTGGCTGCTCCTTTATACCCGGTTCCTTTTAAATAGCCTGGCACAGGCATTATCTTGCCTTCTTCAATGTCCTTTTTAGCCCGGTTAAGCCCCAGGTAAGAGGCATTGCTTTTAGGGGCAGTGGCTAAGTAAGTTGTTGCCTGAGCAAGTATGAGCTGGGCTTCAGGCATGCCGACAAAATCTACTGCCCCGGCCGCGGCTGTGACGACTATTAGCGCCTGAGGGTCGGCATTCCCCACGTCTTCTGAGGCGCAGATGACAATCCGGCGGGCAATAAATCGGGGATCCTCACCAGCCACCAACATCTTGGCTAACCAGTACAAAGCCGCGTCAGGGTCAGAACCGCGCATGGATTTTATAAAGGCTGAAATGGTGTCGTAATGCTCATCGCCTTCTCTTTCATAACCCAGCGCCTTTCGCTGAATGGATTCTTCTGCTGCCGAAAGAGTGATATGTGTGGTACCATCAGTCCCTGGTTTAGTAGTCAATGCAGCCACCTCAAGGGCATTTAAGGCCCGCCTGGCGTCACCTTCAGCGTAAATGATAAGATGCTTCAGGGCCTCAGGATCTATCTTTATCTTGTCTTTTCCCAATCCCCTTACCGGGTCAGCCAGGGCTTGCTTTAAAATCTTCTCCAGGTCTGTCTCTGTCAGGGGTAAAAATTCAAAGATAAGGGACCGGGACTGTAAAGGGGGGATGACGTAAAAAGAGGGATTTTGCGTGGTGATCCCGATGAGGGTGATGGTTCCGTCTTCCACTGAAGGGAGGAGGGCATCCTGTTGAGCCTTATTAAAGCGGTGGATTTCATCGATCAGGCAAATAGTAGCGGTCCCATACATCCCCTCGTGCTGAGCAGCTTCTTTGATAAGCTTACGAAGATCAGCTACGGAGGCACAGACAGCATTAAGCCGCTGGAATCTGGCCTTAGTTCGACCGGCCATAATATGGGCCAGGGCAGTCTTGCCTGTTCCGGGCGGGCCAAAGAGGATCAGGGAAGTAATCCGGTCAGACTCGATGGCCCGACGCAGGGCCCTGTCCTGGCCCAGGATATGTTCCTGGCCTACAAATTCGTCCAGACTACTTGGCCGCATCCGGTAGGCTAATGGGGCCTGCCTGGCTTTTTTTTGCTCTCTTTGTTGTTCAAAAAGGTCCACTTGTTATCGCGCTCCATTCTCAGATGTCAGCAGACAGAAGACCTCTGTTTGCTGATATCTGGCTTCTGACTTCTAAAATTAGGCTGGAGATGGCCAAACACCTCCTCAAAGGAACTTGTTTTGCCATCTTCTACCTCCTTGATGGCTTCATCAAGCTCCTTTTGATGGTCGGGATTAGCCATAATCTCAAGTGTAGTCAGAAGTCCTTTCCATTCTTCAATATTAACGAGTTTAGCTACGGGTTTTCCATCTTTAGTTAAGGTATAACTTTTATTTGAAGAAGAAACCCCGTCCAGAAGAGCGAAAAGATTTTGTCTCGCTTCGGTGGCAGAAATAGTTTCCGGAAGTTCCATGATTTCTCATCCTCCTGAGGGGTGATGTTCTAATATATGTACATACTACCATGCTGGAGAAAACTTGTCAATGGTTTCCGCCGAAATATTTACTTGACCTGGGTGTTTTTATAAGCTATAATCCAAAACTGGCATCCCACTTTCAACTAAAATTGAGGGTATATCCGCTTGTTCTTGTTCCCACGCTCTGCGTGGGAACAACCTTTGTGACGCTCTGCGTCATGAATATGTAACGCAGAATTGAACTTTAGCCTTCAGCCTATTCACCTGAAGTTCGCGATTAACCCGTGAGTGGCCAAAACAACTTTTTACTTGACCGGGTCGGGTTTATGGACTATAATACAAATAATGGCATCGTTTCATCCGGCTGCTAAATGACAGGAGATCGCTTTACACTTTTTCCCGGGATTAGGACGAGAGAAACCAGGTTTCTTCAAGAAACCTGGTTTCTGGGACTGTGCGATTCGTCCCAAAAGTGTAAAGTTGCTATTTCGGCGAGTTGAAACGATGCCCAAATAATGATAGATGAGCTAAAACGTAAACGAAATGAGATAAAATTTGGTGAGTGGGAAGAGTTGCTGGAAGGCAATAGGCGTTACTTTTATGAAGTTCAAGGGCGATACGGTTGGAAAGCGCGCTATGTTAAAGAAATTGATGCTTCAGAAAAAACAGTAAGGTAACTACTCAGCCGCAGATTTACGCAGATAAATTCAGGATAATATCTCACGCAAAGACGCTAAGAATTAAATATTTTTCTTTGCGGTTTTGCGTCTTGGCGAGAAACAAAAAAATCCTGAAAAATCTGCGGAAATCTGCGTTCATCTGCGGCCTGAATATAGTGGCTGAGTAGTTACACAGTAAGGTTTTATCAGGAAGTCTACGATAACACAGGTAATCTGGTCGAAATCCATGAAAAATATCCTATGGATAAAGGACATACGAGAATTCAAGGAGGTGAATCTTAATGAAGATTACTCGTAGAGAGGTTGCGCAGAAGCTAACTGATTATCTTCATCACCAGATTGCATTAACAGAGTTGGTATATTGGGCTGAATCTGCTATGATGGATGCCGATTTTGACCAGGAGGATTTTGATGCCCTCCGAGATATTATCAGCCGGATAGGATTGGCAGATGTGAAGGCATTTGGGATAACATGGGAAGAATGCGAAGATTTTTTATCCCGGCTGGGTTATCAAGTAGACGTGATGGTCTCTCAAACTGCGGTCTCAGTGTAATATAGGCAATCGTGCCCTCACAGCCCGAATTTACTCGATAAGATTTTAAAAGTGGGTGAGTCAGGCAGGTTGGCTTGAATGAAATGAAACCCAACAAAAGTAATTGAAGGAAGAAGTTCCCTAACATAATATTTGATTAGTCCTCAAGTGGATAAAGGACATAAGAGAATTGAAGAAGGAGTTATGGCATGGACAATAAGGACATCTTAAGCCTGGCTGGAGATCCCAGATTCATCTCAGCTATCTATAATTATTGCGATCGCTGGTGCGAGCGCTGCATGTTCACCTCTCGCTGTCTGAATTACGAAATGGGGCAGGAGGAAGATGATGACCCCGAGGCCCGCGATCTGAACAATGAGAAATTCTGGGAGAAGTTGCACTCAATATTTCAACAAACAATATCGATGTTAGAAGAAATGCTAAAGGAACAGGGAATTGATCCGGACTCTCTGGATATGGAAGCTGCCGAAGAAGAAAATCACCGCCGGAGGGCTGAGGCTGAAGCGCATGAACTTTCGCGGGCTGCCCGGGAATATAGGGAAATGGTAGACAACTGGTTTAAATCAGAACAATCGCTGTTTGAACAAAAAGAAGATGACTTGAATACCAGGCTGAAATTCGGGATAGACGGTAACGAACCGTACGCAGAGGCTGTCGGTATTACCGATAAAGTGGATGTGATCCGCTGGTATCAGCCTCAGATATATGTAAAACTTATGAGGGCGCTCACGTCGGAGTATTGGGATGACAAAATCGAGGAGAAAGACGCCATACAAACGGATTCAAATGGTTCCGCAAAAGTCGCTTTGATTGGAATAGACCGTTCTATCGGAGCCTGGGGAGAGATGCGAAACTATTTGCCGGACAAAGAGGACCGTATTCTCACTATACTCTTGCACCTGGATCGACTGAGGCGAAAAGTCGAACAATTCTTTCCTGAGGCAAGAGAGTTTGTAAGACCCGGATTTGATGAACTTGAGGTGATGGAAAATAATAGAGTTTATTGAGCTTGTTTCGCAAAAGGTTCTTAAGGGAAAAGATGTTACGCCAGAGGAGGTTCTTGACCTTTCTCAGGTAGAAGGCGCCGACCTCTTTTTTCTACTGGCCGCCGCTAACCGGATTCGGGCATACTTTCTGGAAGACAGGGTTGACCTTTGTTCCATTATTAATGCCAAATCCGGTAGGTGCAGCGAGGACTGCATCTACTGCGCCCAGTCGATTCATCATCAGACCGGGGTTAAAAGCTTTCCCCTTGTGTCAGAGAAAGAAATATTAGCGGCCGCCAGAAGGGCTATCGAGGTCAAAGCCGGCAGGTTTGGCATTGTCACCAGCGGCAGGCGGGTAAAGGGAAAAGAGGTTCAGGTTATTGCCCGGGTCCTGAAGCAGATGAAAGAGGAGGAGATACCTGTCTCTCGATGCGCTTCGCTGGGGTCTCTTTCGGTTCAGGAAGCCCTGATCCTTAAAAAAGCCGGGCTGCAGAGGTATCACCACAATCTGGAGACAAGCCCTGACTTTTTTCCCCGGATATGCACTACTCATACCTTTGAAGAAAGGATGGCCACGGTCAAGACAGCCAAAGAGGCCGGTCTTGAAGTGTGTTCCGGAGGGATATTCGGTTTAGGAGAAGGCCTGAAGGACCGGATTAGGTTGGCCTTTATTTTAAAGGAACTGGATGTTGATTCTGTCCCCTTAAATTTCCTCCATACTATCCCGGGAACGCCGGTAGAACATCTGCCATCCCTCCCTCCTTTAGAAATTCTGAAGACTATTGCCCTCTTCCGATTCATCTTGCCCACTAAAGATATTAAGGTCTGTGGCGGCCGGGAGCAGAACCTCCGTAGTCTTCAGCCCTTTATCTTTCCGGCTGGAGCAAACGGAATGCTCATTGGAGATTATTTGACCACCAGGGGGCAGGACCCCCGCCTTGATCTTGAAATGATAGAAGACCTGGGCCTTAAAGCAATCTGATCGCCTTCCTCTTCGCGGTGATTAGATAACTTTACTCCTTAAATTGGAGTAAGCGTTCACGGGGGTACGAAGGCTGTCATTCACCAAGTTTGAGACCGTTTTGAAAATGGGAACTTGATGGGACCGTTTTGGAAATGGGACTTAGTTTTGAAAAGCCGATGTTAAAGTTCCCT
>JASEGY010000830.1 GCA_030019105.1 bacterium
TCTGAACCTTGAACCTCTGAACCTGACAACCTGAACGGGTTCTACCATGACTTTTAAAGAGGATACAAAGTCGAGTTGTATGCGGTAATGAATGCTGCGACAAAACCACAACTTCACATCATCCAGAACCCGGCAGAGAACCTGGAGCCAGAGGAAAAGATTGAAGTGGTAAGGTATGTTGTGCCATTTAAAGAGATAATTGCAAAAGGAAACAAAGGAGGTTAGTAACTACTCAGCCTCTTTATTAACCACGAATGAACACGAATGAACACGAATTTTTACAGCACACGGATGACACGGATTCGACGGATTTCCACTGATTTTTGTTATCCGTGTCTATCCGTCTCATTCGTGTGCTATTTGCCTCATCGGCTAAATTTGGATTATTGCTTTTATTCGTGTATATTCGTGTTAATTCGTGGCTGAGCAGTTACGGAGGTTAAAGATATGAGTAAAACAGAATTATTGGAGATTATCCGAAACGGCGAAAACTCAGGGATTGAGTTTAAACGAGATGATGTGCATCCACAAAGTCTGGCAAAGGAAATTGCGGCATTAGCAAATCTTGAAGGTGGCTGCATTTTTCTTGGGGTTGAAGATGACGGTAGCGTTACAGGGCTTGTACAGAAAAATCCGGAAGAATGGGTCATGAATATCTGTTCTAATAACATGAACCCACCAATCATTCCCTATTTTGAGGTTATTTTATGGGAGGATGATAAAAAGATTGGAGTGATAACCATTCCGGAGGATAGCCCTGATAAACCGTACAAAGCTCGTCAGGGAAGTCGATGGGTTACCTTTGTCCGAATAGGCAGTACTTCACGGG
>JASEGY010000831.1 GCA_030019105.1 bacterium
TTTTTAGCCCCAAAGGTGCTTTTTGGTCAGAGTCTGAGAACTTACTACTGTCAAGCTACCAAGTTTAGGCGATGATCATCGTTTCGGCAATTTGGGTAGGTCTTTTGGATTCCCGCCCCCGATCGGGGGCGGAAATCCAGATAGCTGTTAGGACACTACCCTAAATTTGTGAATTGCCCAAACGATGATCAAGGCCCAAGTTTATGAGTGGCCGAAACGATGATCAAGGCATCTTGATGTGTCAAGCCGCTACAGAATATGGTTGGATACTTGCCAGCTCTTTAGCTTCAGCCTGGTTGGCATGATAGATATCCCAACGAAGCTGAAGATTCATCCAGAAGGTTGCTGATATTCCGAAAAATCTCGACAAGCGCAAGGCAGTACTTGGTGTAATATCACATTGTCCGCTAACAATTTCATTTACCTTTTGATAAGGAACATGGATTGCTCGGGCGAGTTCTCTCTGGGTAAGATTCATAGGTGACAGAAATTCTTCTAAGAGCATCTCTCCAGGATGCGTAGGTATTCTATGAGTCGGGATACGAATCATAATGTTTTCTCCTATATGGTGTTAGAGGTCAATGGTAATCGGTGATTCCAACTTCATCCGGCCCGGTATCTGTCCAGACGAAGCAGATACGGAATTGATCATTAATTCGGATGCTGAGTTGTCCTTTACGCTTGCCCGCTAAGGCTTCAAGCTGATTACCCGGAGGGACGCGAAGATCGTCAAGTGAAGTTACCGAGTCAAGTTGATCAAGTTTGCGAGACCGTTTTGAAAATGGGACTTGACCGAAACTCCCTGAGTTCCAAAGGGTTGC
>JASEGY010000832.1 GCA_030019105.1 bacterium
TTACAACCTACAACTTACAACCTATTACCCCAAAATCTTTTTCATGAAGTCTATACTATGGACAAGGATTTATTAGCAGGACATCGAAAGCGGCTTCGGGAGCGATTCCGAAAATCAGGGCTGGCTGGTTTTCATGATTATGAGATAGTAGAGTTGATCCTCACCTTTGCCATACCCCGACGAGACGTCAAACCCCTGGCCAAAGAACTACTTAAGCGCTTCGGCAACAATTTAGCTGCCCTCCTGGATGCCCCTCTCGAAGAATTGGAAGCAATTAGAGGCATGGGGCCTAACACCGCTATTTTCATAAGACTTTTAAAAGAGGTCGCTACAGAGTATCTCCGTGTTCCAATCATAGGCAAGAACTATTTAAACTCCCTCCAGGATGTCCTGAACTACTGCCATCACTCCATGTCAGGACTTCGGGACGAGGTGTTTCAGGTTATTTACTTGAATGCCAGGAATGAGGTGCTCAATGCCGAGAGGATTCAGGCAGGAACAGTAGATCAATCTGTGGTTTATCCCAGGAAGGTAGTGGAAGCAACCCTGAAGCATAATGCCTCTGCCCTGATTTTTACCCACAATCATCCGAGCGGCGATCCTACCCCTTCTGAGGCAGATAAGAAATTAACCCAAAATCTTGTTAAGGCTATGCAGGCCATTGATGTTTCCGTCCACGACCACCTGGTGGTAGCCCGGGATGGCTATTTCAGCTTCAGAGAAAGCGGGCTGCTCTAGTACTTCATTCCATTTGAATTTGTTGGGAGGCCCCGCAGAAACCAGGTTTCTTGAAGAAACCTGGTTTCTATCCAAACCACTA
>JASEGY010000833.1 GCA_030019105.1 bacterium
TCCCGAAAGCTTCAAGCTTTCGGGAAGGTAAGGTTACAAGTCTCACTGGCCGAAATAATAAACATCGCCAGAGTTAAACAAGATGCGCCACATCCTCGATCCCGATCTCTTCCCGGCTAATGAAGGCCTCGCCATATTCTCTGTTTATCAAACCGCCATAATATTCTCCCTGTCGTCTTAGATACTCAAAGACGAATTGATTATCCTTATAATCTATAAATTGTGATCGATAGCTTTTAATCGCCTCTAATTTTACAGGAAAATCCCGGCTAACATCCACAATGAAGGATGGTTTGAAATGGAAACGAAAGTGAATTGCCGGAAAGTAATATATCTTCCCAACCTTCCAGGGTTCCCCTGGGATTTCCGATTTAGTGAATTTACTGTAAAAGACCGCGGCGTCACTCAATTGGGAGGCCGCTACATGATCCGGATGTTTATCTATCCAGAAAGGGGCACAAACCATCTCCGGCTTGATTTTTCTAATATGAGCCGCTATCTTTATCCTGGCCTCAATGGTGTCTTGTAGAAACCTGTTAGGTAGATCAAGGGTAGTCCTACTTTTTACCCCCAGCAGATCAGCGCTTGCCTTTGCCTCAGCTTTTCGAATCTCGCCGGAACCACAGGGAGTAGGCTCCCCATCAGTGAGATCAAGGAGATTAACCTGGTGCCCTAACCTGACTAATTTAGCAATAGTAGCGCCCATGCCTAATTCAGCATCATCAGGATGGGCCGCAATGACAAGTATGTTTAGCATCCTTTATTATAGCTTTTAAGATAATGTTTTTGGGGTAAGCGAATTTAAGACAGGCTATTTAA
>JASEGY010000834.1 GCA_030019105.1 bacterium
AAAACTGATTGGTTCTGATGTTAGACCTGAGGATAAATACATGTTCGTTGATAGATGTAAACAGGTAAGGAAGATTTGATCTGAGACTGTGATATGCCGAGCGCAGACGCTTGTGCGTGTAATGCCACCGGCCGGTAACGGATTCCACTGTGCGTTCTTTCAAGAATTCTTTCCACTTTTCATGCCACTCATCAATGGCATCTGCAAACATCCGCTCATTCGTATTGCACAGAACATGCACAATCTCGCGCAGTTCCTTGCCAGCTTCAAGTTTAGGTCGCCTCGTGAGGTAGCGCGTGATAATAGCTTTCTGGTGAAAGTGACACATTTGCACCGGCAGATCGGCGAAAAGTTTTCTTACTCCGGGCCTGCCATCAATTACCACGGCATTAAGAGAGAAACCCTGCCCTTCAAGTGTATCTCGTGCACACTGGTACTCGTTGATTGTCTCACTCTGAATTTCACTCCAATACACATTGCTGCTATTGTGAGCATTACGCACAACAAGATAACCACTTGAGCGTCTAAAAAACACGCAATCCATTATTGCTACAATTTTATCGGGGATTATAATAGGTTTGGGAAGCTCGTATGCGCGCAGTTCTTTGCGTATCCAATGAACGGAGCGGCCATAGTGTTCAGCAAGCTGAGAAACAACGGCTCGATTTTGTAGAAAAGCTCTCCAGAGTACAAAACGACGACGAGATGGTTTGCGGGTATTACGAAAACTTCCTCCGCAGGCATGACAAAGATAGCGTTGGTATCTGGGGATCACCTGGTGTGGGAAAGACAACTTTAGCCTCTAAGGTTGTAT
>JASEGY010000835.1 GCA_030019105.1 bacterium
GTTGGGTAGAATGCCCACGGCGTGTTGCTTAACCTACAACCTACAACCTACAACTAAAAGGCAACCCCAAAATCTTTTTCTTAACCACTATACAAACAGTTGCCCAGTTTAATTTGGTGAGTGGCCGAAACGATGAACAAGGCTGTCAGCTCGTATTAGGGAGTCACTGAGCGGTCACTTTCAGCAATTCTCATTTTGAAGGCAGATGAGTTTGTAGTTGTTTGTGCCGAATTCACCCGCTAAAGCGGGTTACTACGAACAGTCGCGAACTCAAAATGAGAATTGCTGGGTCACTTTCGCGAGAAAGATCTTGTCTTTCAACCACTTCAAGTGACCGATCATGCTCATTTTGGCACTTTTCAAACACCATCTCAATAAACTATGCCCAGAGCCTTCGAAGCAAAAATCCATTTGCCCTACCAACACTGGGCATTTTGCGGAACTATTTGTCGCCGGTAACGGCGAACGGGACAACAATCTGTTCAGTGGCAGTCGTCCGACTTTACCTATGAGCTACGGGACGAACACCAGGCGGAAGCCAATGTTGTTGTTGCGGTTGTCGGGATTGGCGTTGTTGCGATTAGCGGAACGGCAGTTCTGCGCATTGCTGTTCCAGTTGCCGCCACGCAACACCCGGTTCGAACCCACGATTGCTGCCCTTTTTCAACTAAAAACTGGCGATTATTTTCTTTCTAAGTTCTTTCGCATCCGCATGCTCCGTAAAAGCGATTAACGGCAAAACGTGATCTTGATACTCTTTTTGTGTCCATACGCCCGAGATCAAGTTCTCTTCATAGACACGCAACTTTTT
>JASEGY010000836.1 GCA_030019105.1 bacterium
ATGTCAGTCTCTACACAATTCTACAAATTTTCAGTGTAACCATCTTCGAAGAAGTCCCTATTATACAAGTATTTACGACCTCCGAATGCAAAAAGCAAGATAGCGCCATTTGTAACCAGCTGTCACTGTTTGACTTATAATGGGACAGCAGTGTCTTTATATAATTTTTCTGCTTCCTGAAATTGCTTGGCCATAGTAATCCTTCTTTCCCCTGGGGGAAGTTTCATGACATCTTTTGCTGACAACTTTTTTTCTCTTTTTTGAAGAGCTTTTTGAACCAGCATCATAATTACTTTTTTAGCTGGTCTCCCTTCAAGTCGGGAAAGCACTGCGATTTTATGTCGTTCCTCTGGTGTCAGCTTCATTCCAAAATGCACGATTTTGTTACTTGTCCCTGCTTCAACTTTTAACATTGCCTCCATTTTCTTCACCACCTTTGATGATCTTCACGTGGTTTTAAGACGCTCAAAAAGAAGTTTCAACCTGTGCAAGCTCACCTCCTTGCAGGTGATAGCGGATATGGATTAACGCAGAGGGAATAAGGAATAAATCTCTGCGAACTCTGTAGATCGCTGTAGGTGGCCAGTTAAAATCACAAAGAACTGATTGCACAGGTCGAAAAGTTTTGTCCCACCGATTTTGTATTATATACCACTTGTCACTGCTGTCCCAAACCTTAAAGAAAGATTCTTCGTAGGTTTATGAAAATTAATATGTTACGATAAATAATTACTGGGATCGATTTGAAATTAGGGCCTTGTCCATCGTTTGGGCAATTCACGAAATTGGCAGGTTGGGTTGAGCGGA
>JASEGY010000837.1 GCA_030019105.1 bacterium
TAGCCTATCTTGAATTCGCTTACCCCAAAATATTTATCTTAAGAGCTATAGTTCCTAACTTTCCGGATCAAGCTTCAGAGGGGCGGTATGTTGAGAACATATCGCCCCGCTGGGGCCAGGATGGCTACCCACGTTACCCATGTTACACGTCCCGCCCCCAACGTTTTTTTTGTTGACATAAACCCAAATCTGTAGTAAAGTGTCTCCATAATGAGCCAAAAGGTAAAAAGCATCCGGAGTGTCACAAAAGTCACTTCTTCTCAGTTAACAAAAGGGCAAATTGAGGCCACGATATCAGAGGGAGTGGTGAAATTTGAGCTTGAATATATGGGGAGAGGACCTACTGATGTCAAGACCTATATCATTGATGATATGGTCTTTATGCGGTTAAAGGGTGTCCTTACTCCTGCCGAGCGAAAACTTGCCGCAAGCAGCGAAGGGGCAACTTTAATCAAACAGATGAGGTTGCGACTCTTAGAAGACTCAAGGCTTTTATTGGAAGAACTGATTAAAAACCTGACAGGAGCCGATATTATCAGTATGCATACTGATATAAGCACAAGAACAGGGGAGAGGGTGATAATCTTTACCCTTGATAAGAGCTTAGAGGGTAAGTTTTGAGGTATCTTCTCAATAACTTGGGGCAAATTATTGCCCCAGAAACCAGGTTTCTTCAAGAAACCTGGTTTCTACCCACAAACGCCCCCGAAATATTGAGAAGATATACTCAACGCGGGCATAATCTGCGATTTTGTATCTTGTAAACTGGTGTCTGGTAGTCTGGTAGTCTGGTGAGTGGTG
>JASEGY010000838.1 GCA_030019105.1 bacterium
GCAATCGTAACATTCTCGCGGACAACGCAAATGTTGCGGGGTAATATTATAAAGTTCAATTGGAACTATAACCAATCCCCTGTTACTGCTTCACCTTACCGGGATATTCCTTTAGTCTCTAAGCTGGGGAATGATCTCTCGAGCGATCTTGTCATGGCCGGAAGAATTCTCGAAGGTCTGGATATTACTCCTGAGAATAATGAAATGCGGGCAATGCTCCTGAAGTTTATTGATTCGGCCGGTTCTGACCAGAATCTGGTTAAGCTCCCTGACAACCAATCTCTCTTGCAAAACCCTCAGGAAAGGTTCCAACTGCAACTGGCCCAGAACTACCCCAACCCAATGAACCCCGAGACCTGGATTCCCTTCAGCCTATCGGATGATTCGGATGTAACGGTCAAAATCTACAACCTGAGCGGCAGTCTGGTCAGAACCCTGGATTTAGGGCAGCGGCCGGCGGGTGATTACAGCGATAAGCTTATGGCGGCCTACTGGGACGGCAAGGACGAGAACGGTAATGAGGTAGCCAGCGGCGCCTACCTGTATCAACTCCAGGCTGGGCCGGCTACCCAGACCCGAAAGATGATCGTGCTCAAGTGAGATTAGCTGGAGGCAAGGCTAAATTGGCCGGTTAGTTCAACCTCCCGCGGGTTCAAAACCTGCGGGAGGTTTCTCGATTCTCTGCTGCAATCCCTCTTGTTTTCCTTCTTCTCTTAACGCATCAGCTATGGTAGGCATAATCTCACCCCCATAGGCATCAACTTAAGGTGTTTTCCTCAATATTACGGGAGAGCCAATATC
>JASEGY010000839.1 GCA_030019105.1 bacterium
GCAATCTGCAATCCAAAATTGGTTTGGTTGCGGCCAGAGGCCGCGCTAAGGAAACCCAAGATCAAAGGGACTCTATCTGTTCGTGACAGGTAAGCTTTCACAACCAACTCTCTGCTCATATTCTCCTCGTCCACAATCCGCAAAGAAACTTCCCCAACGGAGACTGGTAACACACACTCTTTTCGGGGCACAACGCCTTTAAGGCTATGCTCAGCCAGTATCTCGACTTCGCATCCCTCCCAAATGCTTTGGGGAATGAGTGATAAAGGGGCTCCAGTATCCACAATAGCGATGTAAGGATCAGTCCACCCATCCTTAGCTTTAAATTCCGCTTTGGCCAGAAGGCGAATAATCTCAACGCGTACCCCTTTTTGGAGCAAATCTGTATCCAGGAAGGAATGAAACCAGAGGCTGATCTTAGTAGACATGAGGAGAATCCTCCACAAACAGCACGGGGATATGGAGCCTACCTGTTTCTTTGCTGGCTGTCTTTCTGATTTTAGCAATATTGTGTCCTGAGGACACGACCTTTTTGTCCACGACAGCAACCCACATCTCCGGGTATTTCTCCATGAGTTCCTGATAGTGGTCCAGCGCCCATCTCATGTCCTTCCAGAATTCATTGGACGTCCTTTCTTCATTCACAGGCATTTTAATCAACCTCACTCTCTTAAGCGGGATGGAAGGGAATTAGCCAAATAACCAAGAGCTGGTTATTATTAGCTATTGGCTTATACATTCTTCCCCTCTATACTATTACCCCGCAACATTTGCGTTGTCCGCGAGAATGTTACGATTGCG
>JASEGY010000083.1 GCA_030019105.1 bacterium
ATTATATTGTTGAATACCACCTTTTTACTTACCATTAAATTTGAAAAGGATACAAAAGAAGTTCGTTTCCACTTTTAATGTAGAAATATTGGTATAAGGGAAAACTCAAATAATTTCTCGCAAAGGCACAAAGGCGCAAAGAATAAAAGAATATAAGCTCTTAGCGACTTTGCGGCTTTGCGAGAGATAAAAAAGGGACTGGGCTATACCATAACTTTTGAAGAGGATACGAAATATCCTATGTCTGCCTGAGAGAAACGGACAACATTTTCAATCACGAAACTAAATAAATCTTCTAAACTTATTCCATCATCTAAAATTTTTTGATCTAACGTATGAAGGAATTGTAGTCGTGTTTCATTTCCGTGAAAGCAATCACAAAGTTGTCTGACAATTTGAGTCCAATCTTGCATAATTGTCTCCTCCTCACGAAAAAATTATCGTATATTTTTCTTCAATCACTACCAACAACACTAGGTACGCATAATGGCATATTAACTATAGGCTTACATTACCTTAAACCAACTGGACTTCCTTTACTTTTAGTTGGTTAATTATCTCCACTGAGTCCTTATCGAATTTGTCAATATGAACTATCTTAGCGCGGCCAGAGGCCGCGCTAAGGAGTTTCTTGTCGATAATATTTCAACTGTTTACTCCTACTTTTCAATCCTCACCGCACACACCTTCAACTCCGGAATCTTGGCTACCGGATCCAGGACAGGATTAGTCAAGACATTAGCCGCAGCCTCAGCAAAGTGGAAGGGCATAAAAACCACTCCCTGGGGAGGAATATCCGTTACCTTGGCCTTGACATCAATCTGGCCACGACGTGAGCTTACCTTGACAAACTGGTCGTCCTCGATAGAAAGATCCGCCGCATCAGCCGGGTTTATTTCAACATATCCTTCAGGAACAATTTCATCCAACCCTTTAGACCTCCGGCTCATAGAACCGGTATGGAAATGGTACAGCATCCGGCCGGTGGTCAGGGTGTAAGGATATTCTTCATCAGGCAGCTCCGCCGGCTCCTTAAATTCAATGGCGCTGAAGAGTCCCAGTCCCCTGGTGAATTTATCGCCATGGAGATAAGGAGTGCCCGGATGGGTTGGATTCGGGCAGGGCCACGGCAGGCCACCTTCTTTTTCTAATCTGGAATGAGAAATGCCGCCATAGCTGGGTGTCAGTTTGGCGATCTCTGCCATAATCAGATCGGGAATACGATAGGCCATTCTATATCCTTTAGCCGTCTTAACGGCAGACCTGACCGGCATCTCATCAGGAACACGGAAGACCATCTTATAGCCCATTCGTTTTGAAACCTCCGTGATAATCTGCCAATCTTCTCTGCTCTCGCCCACTGGAGGAATGGCCTTCCTCACCATCTGGACCCTTCGTTCAGTATTGGTGAAGGTCCCGTCCTTTTCAGCAAAAGAAATTGCCGGGAGTACCACATTGGCCAAAGCGGCGGTCTCAGTCAAAAATATGTCCTGACAGACTAAGAAATCAAGAGACTGGAGGGCCTCTTTGACGTGATTTATATCCGGATCAGCCAGCATCGGATTTTCACCCATAATATAGAGGGCCTTAAGCCGGCCGTCTCCGGCCGCATTTATCATCTCGGTTAGGGTTAAACCGGGATTGGCCGGGAGCTTCACGCCCCAGGCCTTCTCGAATTTGGCCCGGACGGCCTCATCCGCTACCTTTTGATACCCGGGGTAGACATTGGGCAGCCCGCCCATATCACAAGCCCCCTGGACATTATTTTGTCCTCGGAGGGGATTAACCCCGCTGTAAGGCTTGCCCACGTTGCCGGTCAACATGGCCAGGTTGGCGCAGCAAAGGACATTATCAGTCCCGTGGCTGTGCTGGGTAATACCCATCGAATAAATAATGCTCGCCGCCTTGGCTGTTGCGTAAATTCTGGCCGCTTCTCTCAGTTTATCCGCCGGAATACCGGTGATGGATTCGACATACTCGGGGGTATACTTAGCCACCGTCTCAGCCATGGCCTCAAAATTCTCACACCGCTCCCGGATAAAGTCTTTGTCATGCAGGTCTTCGGCGATAATCACATTCATCAGGCCGTTCAACCAGGCCACATCCGTGCCTGGCCTTTGCCTCAGGTGCAAATGGGCCCAATCGGCCAGTTCAATGGATCGGGGATCAAAGAGCAAGAGCTTTGCCCCGCAGTTAACGGCCTCCTTGATCTTTAAGGCAATAACCGGGTGGTTTTCAGTGGTATTAGAACCCGTGACGAGGATGCAGTCGGCCCCGGCAATCTCATCAATGGAATTAGTCATGGCCCCGCTGCCAAAGGCCGTGGCCAGACCGGCTACGGTAGAGGCGTGGCAAAGCCGGGCGCAATGGTCAACATTGTTGGTGCCCACGGCCGCCCGCATGAATTTCTGAAAGATGTAATTGTCTTCATTAGTGCACTTGGCCGAGCAGAGGCCGCCGATTGAATCAGGCCCGTGTTTCTCTTTTATCCCGGATAGTTTCTTAGCCACCAGGTCCAGGGCCTCATTCCAACCAGCCTTCTGCAATTCACCGTTTCTTCTGACAAGGGGTGTCTTAAGCCTGTCTTCCCGATTGACAAAATCAAGGCCGAATTTCCCTTTAACACAGAGCCGTCCCTGGTTGGCCGGGGCATCCCAGGAAGGGGTAACCTTGATAATCCGGTTATCTTTGACATTGAGATCAAACCGGCAGCCGGTGCCGCAGTAAGGGCAAGTGGTCGTCACTTTAGAGAATTCCCACGACCGGCCTTTGAATTTGGCTTCTTTTTCAGTCAAAGCCCCCACCGGACAAACGCCGACACATTGGCCGCAAAAGACACAATTAGATTCCTGCATCGGCCGGTCAAAATAGGTGGCAATCCTGGTCTCAAAACCACGGCCGGCAAAATCTACCACATTGTTCCTCTGGATTGTTGCGCATGTTGCCACACATCGCCCGCAGAGGATACATTTATTGTAATCCCTTTCAATAAAAGGATTGCTTGAATCTATTGGATAGACATGCCTTTCTCCTTTAAAGCTGGTAGATCTGACCCCCAATTGATAGGCATAATTCTGAAGCTTACAGTCTCCATTCTTTTCACAGATCAGACAATCTTGGGGATGGTCGGAAAGAAGGAGATCAATAACCATTTTTCTGGCATTTATCACCCGGTCGGTATTGGTCATCACCTTTATTCCAGGGCTTACCGGACAGGCACAGGAAGCCACCAGAGACCTGGCTCCTTCTACTTCTACCAGACAAAGGCGGCAGGCCCCGGTCGGTAAAAGATGTTTATGATAGCAAAGATGGGGGATCTTAATTCCTAATGATTTCGCTGCCTGGAATACAGTCGTTCCTTCTTCGACTTCTACTGTTTTTCCGTCTATCGTTAATTCAACCACTATATATTGCTCCTTTCTTTGTAGTTGTCTTTCCTTATGGACTATGTGGACGGTGTGGACTCTCTCTATCCCGACCGGCCTAAACGATGAACAAGGCCTATTCTCCTCATTACTCCGGCTTACTTCAATGACTTTGCGGTCATCCTCCTTAAAGTCCTCGAAACCGGGTCAACGGCAATACCTACATTTTCCAGGGCCACCACACCAAGGATCGGTTCTGCTTCTTCCGGCCCAAAAATAACTTGAGCCACAGTTTCCGAACCCATAAAGGCAACTCTGGCATAGCCGTAGTTGTATTCCACCGGCTGCCCATTAGCTAATTCATACACATCCTTACCTTCAACTTCAATGCCTGCTTCTGCCAACTTGCTTCCAGGAGCCATACAATCAATCGACCCGGTATCCACTAAAAATTCAGCCTCATATCCTTCCCTGGATTTGGCAAGATTGGTGACAGTTGTCGTAACCTTAGTGACACCCATTACAGCCTTCCTTTAATCTCCACGGCCTTGAACTTACAGGACTCAAAACAGAGACCGCATTTGATACATTTGGTCGGGTCGATCGTATGCAATCTTTTCTTCTCTCCTGTAATGGCTGCGTTGGGACATCTCTTGGCACAAACCATACAACCCGTGCATGTTTCAGGGTTAATAACATAGATGGTCAGCTCCTTACAACTGCCAGCCGCGCATCTTTTCTCCTTAATGTGGGTTTCATACTCATCCCTAAAGTATCTAATCGTGGAAAGAACAGGATTGGGAGCGGTCTGGCCCAGGCCACAGAGGGAGGAATCCTTAATCATTTGACCCAGTTTAATTAAGGTGTCAATGTCCTCATCCCTTCCTTCTCCCAGGGTGATCCGGGTCAGGATTTCCAACATCCTTTTGGTGCCTATCCGGCATGGAACACATTTACCGCAAGACTCATCCTGGGTAAATTCCAGGAAGAATCTGGCCAATTCCACCATGCAATTATTTTCATCTACAATGACCATGCCGCCGGAGCCCATAATAGCGCCCACTTCCTGCAATGAATCATAATCAATCGGCAGGTCTAAATGTTCAGCCGGAACACACCCCCCTGACGGCCCACCCATTTGAGCTGCCTTGAATTTTTTGTCTTTTGGTATGCCACCCCCGATATCAAAGATGACTTTGCGCAGGCTAATCCCCATCGGGACTTCAACCAGCCCAGTGTTATTTATCTTGCCGGCCAGGGCAAAGACCTTTGTCCCTTTACTTTTTTCAGTGCCCAGACTGCTGAACCATGAAGCGGAGTTAAGGACAATCGGCGGGATATTGGCCCATGTTTCGACATTGTTGATATTGGTCGGCTTTCCCCAGAGTCCTGACTGGGCCGGAAAAGGCGGCCGCGGCCTGGGACGGCCTTGCTTGCCTTCAATCGAGGCTATCAGGGCTGTTTCTTCACCGCAGACAAATGCTCCGGCCCCTTGTTTGATCTTTAATTTAAAGTCAAAACCGGATCCCAGGATATTTTCTCCCAACAGCCCGGCCTCTTCCGCCTGGGCAATGGCTATGGTCAGATGTTCTACGGCAATCGGATATTCCGCCCGGACATAGATATACCCTTCATTGGATCCAATAGCATACCCCCCGATAATCATGCCTTCAATCACAGAATGGGGGTCTCCTTCCAGGACGGCCCGGTCCATAAAGGCCCCGGGATCACCTTCATCGGCATTACAAATGATATATTTGGGAGCGCCCTTGGCCGCCCTGGCAAACTGCCATTTCAGACCTGTTGGAAAGCCGCCGCCGCCGCGGCCCCGTAAGCCCGATTGTTTCACCTCTTCAATTACAACTTCAGGAGGCATCTGCGAAAGCGTCTTAGCCAGGGCAGAATATCCATCTCTTTCAATATAGTGAACCAGACTGGTGGGACTGATCCGGCCGCAGTTACGCAGGACAATCGTTTCCTGATCCTTATAAAAGGGGATGTCTCTGGAATGAACTATTTTTGTTCCCTTTTTAGGGCCATTAAGGCATAGCCTGTTTACCACCTTATTATTAATGAGGGTCTTTTTTATAATATCCGAAGCATCTTCAGCCGTTACCCCTTGATAGAATATATCCGCGGGATCAATGACCATCACCGGCGCCTTGGCACAAAACCCCATACAGCCGGCATCTATTATTTCTATCTTGTCTTTTAATCCCCTTTCTTCAATCCCTGCTGCCAGGGCATCCCGCACACCGGTCGCCCCCTGCGCCCGGCATCCGGTCATGCAGATACGAACATAGATTTTATTAGGGTCATTCAAGGTATTCAACGATTTACGGTATTGAGCCAAATCATCGAATGTTTTAAATAATCGTTGTTCCATAAATCCACTCCTCTTCTTCTAATTATACTGTTTGATGGCCTCTTCTGTTTTCTTCTCGGTTAATTCTCCAAAATAATCCTCGTTGATCATCATCACCGGGGCCAGGAAACATGTGCCTACACAACGAACCGATTTCAAGGTAAACTTAAAGTCCTCTGTAGTGTCCCCATCTTTAATTCCCAGCAGACTTTCTATCCTTTCGAGCATCTTTTTAGCCCCTTTGACGTGACAAGCCGTGCCGGTACAGACGTGAATGGAATTCTTACCCTGAGGAACAAGATGAAATTGGGTGTAAAAGGTGACGACGCCATAGATACGGCTTAAAGGAACCTTTAAGCCCTTTCCAACAGCCCGGAGGGCCTCATCCGGCAAGTAATTAAATAAGTCCTGCACTTCCTGCAGCACCGGGATCAAGGCGCCCTTTACTCCCTTGTATTTGTCAATAACAGCCTGCAATTTATCCGTCTTTTCCCTTTCCACTGATTTCCTCACCTCCTGTTTCAGTTTCCTTACTTCTTCTTTGAAGTTAATCTTGCTGCATAACTAAAGGCAAAAAAATAATTCTGCCACAGCTTATCGGATGAAGAGAACTGATTGTCAAAATAGAAGTAATCTACCAATGCTTCATATAACCTGGTTAACTCTTTTAACCTTTTTTTATTTTTAACATCAGAGACAGTCAATTCTAAAAGTTCCAGGGCACGCTCAATTGCCTTCTTACTGTATTCATTATTCTTATCTCTCCAGGTAATTGCTCGTTCACTTTCACTTCCAATATTAGCCATCTGTTCGAAGAAGGTCAATTCAAACCAACGGCCCCGGGCTAATTGTTTGTGTTGATACTTCATCTTTCCACCAGGTTATTAATGATTTCTATTATTCTTCTTCTTGTCTGTGGATTGTCAATCCCACGACTACGATTTTTTTGTGATGGCCGCAGATTTATTAGTGAGTCAAACTCAATCCAGGCTTCATCCTTAATCTCAGGGTAAATATTAATTCCCCAGAGATTTTGTTGTTTTGAGCCTTGTTCGATCAACAAGGCTTCTTCATCTGAATGAAGTTCTCCTCCCAGCACCATAATCCCCTTCTCTACATCAACCACTCCCTTCACTAAATTCCCGAACAGCTCCTGCGCCATATTCTTTAGTTCAATTATAGAGATCTTATCCTTGACAATCTTCATAGCGCGACCTCCCGCCGCAACGATGAACAAGGCCTACCACCTAATTCAGGCCTGGGTCATAAAAGACCGGCGACCCTCATTGTTTCTGCAAATTCCGGCGCCCTGGCCGCATAATCTCTCATTATTCTTTCTATCAGCCGTTCCTTTTGCTCTAACTCTTTTTCCCGCTTAGCGCTTTCCTTTATCTGCTTCTTAAGCTCCTCTATTTCAACTCTCGTCTCCTTCATTTCCCTTACTACAGGGACTAAGGTGGTTCTCCTGTCCCATAATATAAACCCCATTAATATCAGCATCCCTGAAAATAATATGCCAAATCCCCACTTCATCTCTCCTCGAATTTCTTTGATCTCTTCTTTAATCTCCTCTCGGAGATATTTAATCTCTCCCCGGACATCTTTAATCTCCGCTCGGACATCTTTAATCTCCGCTCTTATACCTTGAATGTCAGCTTGCAAATTTTTAATATCCCCTTGCAGATTTTTAATATCCCCTCTTATCGCCGCCAGAGATTCTATTATCTCCCTGTCACTTATCCTTGGAGCCACCTGGACGGCAACTGCTGTCGAAGCAAATGATAATACTATGATCAGAAGTATCAGTAATATTCTTCCCATTATCCTTTCCTCCCTTCTTCCATTTAAACATCAATCAACCAATTTCGTTTAGCCCAAGCATTATTTTATCCCGGCCATCTCCAGTATCTCCGGCACGATCTCTTCTTTGCCGATCGCCATCAAATGGATTCCATCACAGATGCCTTCTTTTTTAATCTGCTTAATATGGCGAGCCGCAATCTCCTTGCCTTTGACAATCCCCTGCCCTTTGCCGGCCGACTTGACTTCTTCAATAAGCTCTTCCGGAACCGTTACGCCGGCTACGTTGGCATTCAAGTACCTGGCCATACCGACTGAGGTCAGAACCAGTATTCCGGCCAGTATCTTTACTTCCTCGAACTGCCTGGCATACTGCATGAATTCCTTTAGCTTGTCCATGTCATAAACGGCCTGGGTCTGGAAGAACTCGGCCCCGGCCTTGATCTTCTTTCTGAACTTCAATAATTGGGAACCCATCCTGTCCGCTTCCGGAGTAGCCGTGGCCCCGACACAAAAAGAGACCGCCCCATCCAATTCGTTTCCTCCAATATCCTTACCGGTTTCTAACGTTCTGACGGCGGCAATTAACTGCACTGAGTCCAGATCAAAGACCTGTCTCGCCCCTTTATGGTCGCCCAGCATAATATGATCCCCGGTCAGACAGAGGACATTTTCCACTCCCAGGACATAAGCCGATAACAGGTCTGCTTGCAGGGCCATCCGGTTCCTGTCCCGGCAGGTCATCTGAAGGATAGGCTCCCCCCCACGATCTTTAATCAGGTGGCAGACAGCCAGCGATGAAAGCCTCATCACCGATGATTGATTGTCGGTCACATTCAGCCCGTCCACCTTATCCTTCAACAAATCTATATGATGAAGCATCTTTTCGATATTAGTGCCTTTGGGAGGGCCGATCTCAGTGGTAATAACAAAATCACCCGATTTCAACGCCTCTTTAAGTGTTCTTTTCATTATTCCGTCCCTCCCTTAACATCTGCGATAAACACATCTTCCCTGACGGTCCGCCTTGGCCCATTGTCACGATCCGTAGACCAATTCTTGGCCGGCAGGATATCCTCTAAAAGTTCCAGTTGATCCAATCTTTCCATTCGCTCATAGATCAACTGCCAGCCACAGTCTGCTTCAGGATTGACCTCACACTTGCCATCCTGAGAGCCGCCGCAGGGGCCGTTCAATAAACTCTTGGAACATCGGGCAACCGGACAGACGGCCCCAAACCTGGCCAGGCCGCAATTACCACACCCCCGGCAATTTTCCACCCATAATCCGTGCTGGGCAGGCATCCCCAGAGAGGTGGTATTTAAGGCCGGATAGATCAACTTATCCGGAAACTGTTGAGCCATTGCCTGGACACCGACCCCACAAGCCATAGAAATCACGGCCTCAACCTCATCCACCTTTGGGGCGATCTCTTCCAGATACTCCCACTCACACTGCCTGAGAATAGTATCCTCAATTATCTCAATCCTATTTCCCTCCAGCTTGCGGGCCATTCGTAAGGCAGAAGCCAATATCCCCACTTCCTTTTCTCCTCCAGCCATACAGACCGTGACACAAGTCCCACAGCCAAGCAGAAGAATCTTCTTGTGTTTAGCTGCCATTGACCTTATTTCTTCCAATGGTTTTTGTTCCGCAATGATCATATCAGTAATCCCACCTTTCTCTTAGCTACTTAATGAAGCAATCAATTCTAAGCTGTCATATTAGATTGAAGCCCTATCAGCACTTTTTTGACTTCCATGACAAATTCTTTAGATTCTTTTATAACTCTTTCAACATCATCTTGTTCTAAGTTAATTATTGAATGATAGTCGCTTTTTTCTCTTAGTTGATAAGCACGTTGTAGTGATTTTGCAAAGCTTTTATCCATAAGTCCTTTCATTATTACATGTTCGCCGAATCTATTCATAGCTCCGCCATGAGTTTGACAATCAGTTCCCAGGTTCAAGAGAATTGCCTTTACCGCATGGAACATCGCATAGTATCCTCGGTTAGCAGTTGATCTTTTTCGTCCTTCTCTAAACATCAGTTCCGCGTCTCTAATCATTTCATCAGCAAGATTAATCTCTGCTTCAACTGCATTCATAGAGCAATTCCCCTTTTTCTAAGACCTCTCGCATAAAAGGATACCCCATGTTTAAAATCTCTGCTACCTCTTCCGGTGTATCGAAAAGGACAGAAAATACAACGCCATATTTCAACCCAACATCTACTTCTATATCTAATATATTCTCATAAATCTTCTTATGTTCGGAAATAACCAATAAGTCAATATCGCTTTCACCCTTACGGTACGAGCCTTTAGTAACCGAACCGTAAAGTCTTATTGAAGTAATTTTGTCACCGTCTTTACTAACGACCCGATCAACAAGTTCATCAATTGCCTGTGAAACTTCACTCCGAACTTTTAATTTGTCAACATAGTTCTTCGCTGTCATTTTGATTATCCATTTAACGTAATCGCTCAATATCTTGTGGAAAGTAGGCAGCCGTTTACGGCTCGAAATTGGAAATCAGAAAGTATGAAGGCCCAATTTCCAATTTCTAATTTCAACATTCCGTGAAAACTTATCGACCTGTGCAAACGGAATTTGCCACAGAGGCACAGAGGCACAGAGGAAAACTTTAGCTGTCTCAATAGGTTAACGCAGAGGTCGCAGAGGAGACGCAAAGGACGCAGAGGAAATAAAATTTTTTCAATCTCTGCGAACTCTGCGTAATCTCTGCGTTCTCTGCGTTAAAAAAAGTCGTTTGCACAGGTCGAAACTTATCGTCTTTACGAGAGCTCCATACTTTATTGAGCAAGTACTAAACTGCCATCTCTAAAGTTTCATATCTAACAGGCAAAAGTCTCTCCAGACTCACATGTTTTGAGGCATCCAGAATTTCAATACCGATAATTCTTTCTCCCTCACCCATGTCTAATACAATGTCTTCTGAGACTCGCCTATTTATAACATCTTGCTTCCTATCGTCCAGTCGAATATAGAGAAGATCACTTCTGTCATTGTATAGAATATTCATTTGCAACCCTCCATTTCCCATAAAATACATACACTGTAACAGTTATTATCTTATCCTCTTCAATGTAAATGACTTCAACTCTTTTTTGCTCATAATATTTACCATGTCGTTTTTGCCCAAAGCGATAGACCTTAGCTTTTCCTATTCGTCCATACTTAGCAAAAGTAGGGAAACCTGTCTCAATGACATCTTTAATTTCCTCTTCATTGGTTCCACGTTCCTCTGCTCTTTCTAAAGTATGCGGGTCAATCTGAATTTCCATTTCACCTTTCAACTCTGGTTCAACGGGCTTGGCCCCAGTTCTTTTATTCTATTGGTCATCTTGGTGGCTACCTCGGCAAACTTAGTTCCCATCGAGGCGCTCATATTATACATCTCTAACCGATCTCCGCCTAACCCAATCTGATCCAGAAGCTTTTTGGCATATTCCACCCGCTTTCTGGCCCTGAGATTGCCGGTT
>JASEGY010000840.1 GCA_030019105.1 bacterium
TCCGCAATCGTAACATTCTCGCGCACAACGCAAATGTTGCGGGGTAATAGTATACACTTCTCAATAAATCGGGGAGCTGGGTTTGGTAGTGGTTATTCTCAGGACTCAGACTTCTTTGCAATTCATGCCCCATCGGTAACGCGTGGATGGAATTATCAGGTGTATGACCAGACTTTTGGTTATATCACCTCAAAAAATACTCTTACCTGGAGATTTCGTTATAGCGATTTAAATGGAGGCACTCCCAGCGGAGCAGGCACGTGGACAAAGGTTTCGGTGCCGTTTATTATTGTAGCCTCAGGAATGCCAGGTATCTCCTATAACACCTGGACGGATGTGACGGTAGTTATGGACTTTGACTTATTGAAGTATGAGGTATATATCAATGACGAAGCCACATCTTCGAAATCAATTGATCTTACCCAGGAGCATGTAGATAACATTGGCCCTGAGTTCAAGGTGGAATTCGGTGTTGGAAGTTATGGGAGTGTGACCACTAGATTCGATAACATCAGGGTTGAGAAGGAAGAATAAGAGGGCCATAATATCTGGTGGGCTCGAAAAACAGAAAAGGGGGAGAGTTCATACTCTCTCCCCCTTTTGTTCCTATGTAAGAAAGCTACTTGATGTTTTAGAATAATTCGACCTGTGCAAAGTTGATATCCCTGACCGAGTTAGGAAGCAGTTATATAAATTGCCGGTATTGGAGGTGAGTAAAAATGGATTTAAAAACAAATGTTATTCGTATCCTCTTCAAATCTAAGGGTAAGAGCCAAAGGGTTCAAAGTTCAGGGTT
>JASEGY010000841.1 GCA_030019105.1 bacterium
AAAAACTTAAGTGTCGAAAAATCAAGCACTTATGGAGAACTTGCTACTGACCAGGTAATAGCATCGCTGTGCAAGGCTGACGTGTGAAGACTAAAGAGCTGTGGGAAATGATTGCTCAGGAAGAAGGGCTTGGGATTGCGGATTGAAGGCAGTGCCGAACAGTGTCTTTGTCAGCACCTTAGAGGAACCCGTTGCGCGGCCCGTGCTGAAAGACCTGGCCGTCGCTGTGATCGCTTTTGATCCGCAACAGGAGGTGATTGTCAAATGGAGACTTTAGATCGGTATCGCAAGATTATTCGGGAAATCATTCAGACATATTCCCAATACCAGCCTGCGCGTGGGAACGTGCAAATTGAAGTCATTTTCGACGAAGCCAACGATCACTACGAACTTATGTATGCGGGCTGGAATGGCCCGTATCGCATTCACGGCAGTGTGCTGCATGTAGACATTCGCAACGGGAAAGTGTGGATTCAACACGATGGGACGAAAAGTGGGATTGCCGAGGAGTTAGTCCGGGCCGGTATCCCCCGCGACCGCATTGTACTGCTCTTCAAGCCGGCAGAAATCCGTCCGTATACCGATTTTGCCGTTGCATAGCACCCCACATCTAAAATTGTGGGTATAGCAGTAGGGTGGACATCGCCCACCAAAAGGGTATAGACGACGAACAGATTGGTGGGCAATGCCCTACCTTACCTCTTCCGCGTTTGCACCCACAATTTTAATTGAAACGAGGTAGTATAGCTCTTAAGATAAATATTTTGGGGTAAGCGAATTCAAGATAGGCTA
>JASEGY010000842.1 GCA_030019105.1 bacterium
TTTGGGGGTAAATAGGGCAGATTTGTTGATGGTAGCGGAGAGTATCTGCACCCATTTGAATTAAGTCGTAGAGCTTCTTCTTTTCCAGGTTTGCTTTATTCATCGGTTTGCCCTGGAGTAACTCGATTATCGAAACCTTTTCGGGAATCTCTTTCAGTTTTAGGGTAAACTTAGCCAGCTCCTGGTTAAATTCATCTATTTCTTCCTGGAGCTTGATTATCTTTTTATCTAAGCGAATATCTTTACGAGTCTTTTGTTTGTCTTTGATATGTTGTTCTTCAAATACTAATTGTCCTATCCGTGATTAACAACATTACCTAAAGTCATGGATCACGCCACCTTTGCAGGATTTCAGTCAGATGCTTCTGCGGATTGCGTAGCATCGCTTGTCGGCGAGCCGATGGGGCTCGGATTTCTTCGAGTCAGGGCCAAAACTTTAGGCGTTTTTGTTAGTCACGGTCCTATCCTTTGTTTGATTCCTTTGATGGTCCTTTTGATAGTCTGGACTTCAGGGTTGTCTACTAATGGTTGCTTTTCTAATTCCTTGAGGTCGTATCCAGGATGATAATTAAAATTGTAAAGAGAGATAATCTCTTTAAAGAAGTTCTCTGATTCTCCCCATCGAGAGAGCATATAACGAGCAATATCTCCGGCTGGCTTTTTCTTGTCACTGGTGTAGATGGCTATGGGTGTGCCGTTGTCTATCTCTTTGAAGACTACTACCCGTACTTCTAATCTGGTCAGTAGCAAGTTCTCCATAAGTGCTTGATTTTTCGACACTTAAGTTTC
>JASEGY010000843.1 GCA_030019105.1 bacterium
TCCGCAATCGTAACATTCTCGCGGACAACGCAAATGTTGCGGGGTAATATTATACAGTCCAGAAGAACTTAAGTAGAGAATGGCAAGTTGATCTTAGAGCCTATTCGTCAACCAAAATACACATTGGAAGCATTACTATCAGAAGTGGAAGTAGACGAGCCTTGTGAAGAAATATCATAGTTGCGAGAGACGGGCATGAATTCATCTTGAGTCAAGCAGATGATTTCGAGGCTGAGGTTGAAGCTCTACGGAATAGTCGAAAATTTCAGGCGTTTCTTGATCAGAGAATGAAAAGCCAGGTTAGAATTCCGATAGAAGATATCGAGAGAGAAGTCGAAGAAGAATTGAGCAGGACAAAATTGTCGGTATGAAACAAATACATGAGGTACTTTTTAGATGAGTGTCACAATGAGTTCCGGTTTGAGGGGACAGGTTGCGTCTGAATTGACCCGACTACCAGAAGAAGATTTGTCGCTGGTTATCGAATTTGTGAAATACTTGGAACGGCGTAGGGAGACATCTGAACAGCGATTGTCCCCGGTTGAAATACGGGCCAAAGCACAACGGAGAGTAGCTCTGCTGGAGGATGTGCCCCGGGAAAAAATTGTAGTTCGTTTCCGGGAGTTGGCTGAGGATATCCGCCAGGAGGCCATTGCCAAAGGTACGGCTGTCGAAGGGGACTGGCAGGGTGACTGAACAGCTACGGGTGGTTCTCGACACCAATGTCTTTGTCTCGCAGTCTGTCGGAGTGAAATAGAGAATCCCAATGTTCACGGCATCTTGTTGT
>JASEGY010000844.1 GCA_030019105.1 bacterium
TAACCTTGAACCTTGAACCTCTGAACCTGACAACCTGAACGGGTTCTATAGCTATTACCCTGACCAATTTTCTGGCTGAAAGAACCTGAGCTCTTTTATGTTGATGTTTAGTAACCTCAGCATACTTTTTAGCATAATAAGCATTAAAGACAAGATTGTGAATTCTAAGACTATTAGCAGCTTCTACCAGATAGTATCTCAGGTATTTATTTCCAGACTTAGCCAATCTGGTTTCTTCTGCTTCAAAGTTGCCGGATTGGTGTTGTTTCCACCATAGTCCAGCAAATTTAGCTAAGGCTGCGTGGTCATAGAAACGAGAAATGTTGCCAATTTCAGCAATAATACCGGCAACATTGTTTGATGAACTAATGTCGATACCAACAAACAGATTGTTAGACATAATGTATCACACTCCTTTATTTTGAGAATATTGGCATTTAAGGGTGTCCCTGTCAACCTGATGGCAACAGCCTCGCTATAGATTAGAATAGGCCAAAACTTGTGACGAACCATGGTTCCACTTAGCGATATACGCCATGCACAAGAGATGGTCAAACATCCTGCGGGTTAGAAGACCACATCAGGAGCAGGGGGACAGACTTTTACAAGAAGAAGCTATAACGGAAGCTCAACAGGCGAGAAAAGTCCTTCCCTATGATGCTATAACTTACATTATAGACGGGGACACCCTTAAATGTCAAGGGAAAAAATAGATAACAGTAACAATTTTGCAGGGGAAGATTTTGATTTTTCCTTTCAGCCTTCAATAGACAAAAAGGTAATCA
>JASEGY010000845.1 GCA_030019105.1 bacterium
AATTTTGTAGTGGTCGAGCTTGCTCGACATTACGGCAGAGCAAGCTCTGTAACTACAACACCCAATTTGGGCAAGCACTTTTTGCCGAAACGATGAACAATGCCCAATTCTATTATGAGAAAAAACCTGAAGATCCTCACTGTCATTGGGGCAAGGCCTCAGTTTATTAAAGCATCAGCTCTGTCTCGGATAATTAAGAAATGGAATCAAGAGCATCCTAATCAAACTGTACATGAGATATTGCTTCACACAGGCCAGCATTATGACGAAAATATGTCTCAGGTCTTTTTCGAAGAATTAGAAATCCCAGAACCGAAATATAACCTTAATGTAGGCTCTGATTTTCATGGAGCCCAGACCGGCCGGATGCTTGAGGGAATTGAAACCGTCTTGATGAAGGAACATCCGGATTGGGTGTTGACATATGGAGATACAAATTCTACTTTAGCCGGCAGCCTGGCAGCCAAGAAGCTTCATATCCCGGTCGCCCATGTGGAAGCGGGTTTGCGTTCTTTTAATATGCGAATACCTGAAGAGATTAATCGCATAATAACCGATCGCATCTCTGATTTGCTTTTTTGCCCCACCCAAGCTGCAATGGAAAATCTTAAAAAAGAGGGCATTCTCCAGGAATTACATCACGTTGGCGATGTAATGTATGATTGTGCCCTCTATTATGGAAGAAAACCCAAAGAAAAAAGTCGAATACTGGAATTGTTAAACTTAAAACGTGGATTTCGACACCCCTTTGGGAAAAATCTCGATTTTTTAAGTGCCGATAA
>JASEGY010000846.1 GCA_030019105.1 bacterium
CTATATATAGACCCTGAGCTTGGGTTCATGCACATCCGGTTACAAAGCTGGTTCCCCTTTCAGATTCAGGTATACATCAACGGTCGTGAGTGGTTGGCCCGCCAGATGGACAAACAGGGCATACAGTATGAGCGCTACGAGAACTGCTTTGTGCGCATTTCTGATCTGGCGGCAGCTCAAAAGTTGTGCGATAGCTTTGCGCATCGGGAATGGGCTGGCGTACTTAATGCCTTCGCCAGCCGCTTGAACCCGCTACTGGCAACTATTGAAGCCGTTAGCTTCAAAGGCTACTATTGGGTGATCGATCAGGGCGAGATCGCCACCGACCTCATGTTCAAAGACCGGCTCACGCTGACCAACGTGTTGCCGGATTTATTCCAAGAGGCTACCCTGACCTTCACGTCTGAAGATGTGATGCGTTATTTGGGACGGAAGCTGCATGGCAACTTCCAGGGTGCTGTGACCACTGACCTCAAGAAACGGCCTGAAGGCAGACGGATCAAACATCGCTTGAAAGGCAATTCCATCAAGATGTACGACAAGTCCAGTGTCCTACGCATTGAGACCACCATCAATAATTCGCGTGAGTTCAAAGTCCTCAAGAATGAGGAGGACTCACGGCGATGGGAACGAATGGGCAAAGGCGTAGCTAACTTCTGGCGCTTTTATCAGGTTGGTGTACAGGCCAACCAACGGTATCTGGATGCCCTGGCGAACATTCAACTCAAAGGCGAAGCTATCCAAGCATTGGACGACTTGTGCCGGAGTCACGTCAAAAGG
>JASEGY010000847.1 GCA_030019105.1 bacterium
CCGCAATCGTAACATTCTCGCGGACAACGCAAATGTTGCGGGGTAATAGTATATATGATACCTCCCCTACCATAGCCATCTCCTTTCCTTTCGCTATATGACAGTTGACCTTCCGTTGTGCTTCAAAAAAGATTTGTCCACCAACATTTCCACCTTTCATCCTGGTGATGGTTGTTGCTTCTCCCTGGGGTGTAATCTCTTTGGTATACCAAACAGGATAATAGCCTACACCGCCCCCAAAGGAGAAGGCTCCTTTCTCAAAGGGAACCCGATAGGCCCCAACCAGAGTGGGAAGTACCACTATTAAATCGGTCTCTTTAACGGTTCCATTCACTATCTTATCTCGTCCTATCCACCAGCCGGCTACAGAGAGACCGGCCTGAAAGTTCTCCTTGAAACTGTGTAGACATTTTCCTCCAACCACAAAGGTTCCCTCAATCTGGTCAAGCCCCATCCCTTCTAATTCATCGTTGAACTCAGAAAGGTTTGGCCGGTAATAGCCAAAAAGAGGACCACCTTCACACTGCCGATTCTCTCCTTTTCCAAAACATCCATACCCATAAGCATCCTCGCCTGTGAAGATAACAAGGGAAAGTATCCCCACCAAAATTATTTCTACCATTGATCTCTTCATTCCTCTCACCTCCAAATATTTGATGTTGTAACCCCTGGAGCCTTTGATAGCCCATTAACAAATATCTTCTCACCTCCTTTCCTGTTAAACTTTACTATAGACTTCATGAAAAAGATTTTGGGGTTGGTTATCCTTTGGAGTTTAGG
>JASEGY010000848.1 GCA_030019105.1 bacterium
ATCCGCAATCTGCAATCCAAAATTGGTTTGGTTGCGGCCAGAGGCCGCGCTATGTAGTGGGTTATTTTCCGACTTCTCTCGTCTGCGGAGTCGCAACACCTCACCGCTTCTGTTGCGAACTACAACCACAGGCAATGCTTGCAGGAGGTCTCGATTTTCCTCCACTTCTTTTCGTGGTCGAAGCTCTCCGGATTCAACAAATAACTTTGACAGAATAGATGCCTCTGAGGCTTGCAGGCATTCTTGCCCCTTGAATAATCTGGTAACATCGCGCTTCGGTAAACAAAGTATGTCTTCTTGAAGCTGCTCTTCGATTAAGCTTATGACGGTCTCAGCCACGACTTCTAAAGTCCTCTTAGGGTTGTTCTTTGTCTCGCCGAAAGATGTATCGACAGTATATATTTTGAAGTCTCGCTTTAACCGATCGGCGGTTTCACGAGTTGTATTCAACATCTGTTGGAGCACTTCCCGATTCATGATAGACCCTTCTACTTCTTCCACAGGCAGATATCCCTTTTCACGATCTATAGCATCTTGCGGTGAAGTAGTCATTAAAATAACTGAGGTGGTTCGCTTCCTCCAATCATCAATTCGCAAAAATTTTTCGATTATCTCCCGATCCGCCTTACGGATGCGCGCAAGACGTTCCATCATTGTTAACCAACAAATTGAATCAAAGAGACCCCTGTCCAGTATACTATTACCCCGCAACATTTGCGTTGTGCGCGAGAATGTTACGATTGCGGATTGAAATTGGAAATTAGAAATTAGGCTTTCAC
>JASEGY010000849.1 GCA_030019105.1 bacterium
AAGACTGTCCAGAAATTGCCCTTATTCCAGATATGAAAGCACGAGGTCTGTAATAGGGTTCAAGCCTTTTTATTAACTGCCATATTGTGTGGATTGATGGGCTTAACTATTAAAAAACAGATGGCCATTTCATCTGAGGTGGAAGAGTTGTTTCCAATATTTTCACAAATGAAGAAAAATGAAAATATTTATCCCATCTATGCAGACTTATCTCCAAGAGCAATTGATAAAAACTTTTTTTATCAATTTCATGCTCATGGTCATTTTTATTACCATAATATTGTTGGCGGCGGCGCAACTCCTACATTATTCCATAGTAAAATGAATCCAATAAAATTTAAGAAAAATGCTTCACTTCCAAGTATAGTTTCTCAGCCTCAAGCGTATAAATATCTGCTTGTCCGGGGCCAATTACCACGGAAATATGGTTTTTTTAATTCTTACCGATTGATTTCCTATTCAGGCTTATGGCAATTGTATAGCCGATAAATTTACGCAATTAGAGAGTCCTACACTTTAGAGGATAATATAGCGGATGTTCCAGCAAAAGGTCGCAACGTTTTCGTCGTAACCAGTTTATTGTCAACGTATTGGGTCCATCCGGGGTATCTCCTTGTCGTGGCTACACTAATGACGATAGTCAAATAATGACCTCTGAAATCTAATTTTATCATATACTGATATGGTATGTCAAGAAAAAATTAATCCCCTTCTAAAAATTTTAGGTATCCTCTTCAAATTTAAGGGTAACTCTGGACATCCTCTCAAATTAAGTTGGT
>JASEGY010000084.1:0-4144 GCA_030019105.1 bacterium
GCCTAAACTCCAATCTTCAACCAACCCCAGAATCTTTTTCTTAAGCACTATATTAATCTCAATGAAGACTTATCCTTATATTTATCTTTATTCTTACGTTTTGCTCTTTTCATTCCTTCTTTCCCTTATCCTTGTTCCCGTGGTCAAGAAAATAAGCCTTGTCTTTGGTATTCTCGACCACCCGGGCGAAAGAAAGGTTCATGTCACCTCCAAACCCCTGATGGGTGGACTGGCTATTTACATAGCCTTAATGGTCGTGATCTGCGGGAATATCGGGGCATTCTTCCTTTTTAAGGACCAGCCCTTATTACTCAAGACCTTCCCCTCCCTTATTAATCAAATACCAAAATTGGTTGAAGTCTTACCCGAACTTGGAGTTGTCCTGGCTGGAGGAAGCCTGGTTATGCTGGTTGGAATGATTGATGACATCCGGGGGGTCGGTTTTTCTTTCAAGCTGAAATTTATTGGACAAATCCTGGCCGCAATTATCCTTGTTTTAGGGGGAGTAAATATTGAATTTATGTCCAACCCCTATTTCAATATCCCGCTCACTATTCTATGGGTAGTTGGAATTACTAATTCTTTTAACCTGCTGGACAATATGGACGGCTTGAGCAGTGGGGTAGCTATCATTGCCTCTCTTATCTTTTTTATTGTCGCGGTTACCCAGGGACAGTTTTTTACCGCCCTCATCCTTCTGACCTTATTGGGAAGTATCCTGGGTTTTCTGGTCTACAATTTCCCTCCTTCCAGTATCTTTATGGGCGATACGGGAAGCCTCTTTATCGGCTTTATGCTGGGCAGCCTGACCGTGTCCAGTTCCTATGTCGTTTCCGAATCTACTTCCCTTCTGCCGGTAATTATGCCTGTTATTATCTTAAGCGTCCCTATCTTCGACACCTTATCCGTGATCTATATTCGCTGGAGAGAAGGAAGGCCTATCTATCGAGGGGATAAAAGCCATTTCTCTCATCGTCTGGTTGACCTTGGGATGACCAAAAAAGAGGCCGTTCTTTTTATCTACTTAGTGACCTTTTGTGTTGGTCTTGTAGCCATCTTGCTTCCCGACCTTAACCGTGTGAGAAGTTTGGTGGTTTTTGTCCAGGCGGTAATTATATTTATCCTCATTGTTATTCTAATGATAGTGGGCAAGAAAGACGCCGCCAGGCGAGGACAAAAATAAGGTGTAGCCGTTTACGGCTCGAAATTGGAAATTAGAAAGTATGAAGGCTCAATTTCCAATTTCTAATTTCTAATTTCAGCGTTCCATGAACGCTTACAATAACGTAAAGGAGTTGAAAATGAAACCAGCTACTGAAGTAAAAGTTTACGACAAAATTATTGAATGGGGCATCTACCTTAACGCCTTTCTCGTTCCTCTTTTATTTACTACCCAAAATCAGAGTATCCTGATGATAAAGACGGTAGTCCACTTTATGATCGTCTACGGTCTGGCCGGAATCTGGTTTTTGAAGGGGATAGTGGAAAAGGAATTTGTCCTTAAACCCACCCCCTTAAATATTCCCCTTCTCGTTTTTTGGTGGATCGGAATTATATCTGCGGCCTTCTTTTCTGAACAGCCCTGGTCCAGCGTGGAAGAGATGGGTCTCTTTACCAGTTATATTCTCCTTTTCTTTTTAGTCGTCAACCACATCCAGACCCTGAAGCAGATGAAGAGGCTGCTCTGGGCAGTCCTTATTCCGGCTGTAGCAACTACTCTCTACGGTCTTATCCAGGCATATTGGCCGACATTAGATCCTGTCCAGTGGGGACAAGCAGTCTTTATCTCCACCTTCGGCAACAAAAACTTCTTTTCCGGCTACTTAGTTATCCTTATTCCGATGGTCGCAAGCTTGGCCATTGTTGGCCGCTCAATAGAAAGTAAGATCCTCTACGCCCTGCTTTTTCTCCTCATGTTTCTTTGTATCGTATACGGCAAAAACCGGGGGGTATGGATAGGAACTGTCGCTGCCTTTGTATGTTTTGCAGGGCTTCTTCTGAGACTTGGCCTTTTAACATATTATTTGCGCAAGAAGTCTATTCAGATAGGCCTGGCCATAGTCCTGGCAGGTGTTATCATCCTTCCGCCTATCTTCGCCCCTGATTTTGTTACCAATACAAAGAACACTATTAAAAGTATATTTCAGACCCAAACCGGAACCAACGCTGTCCGGGTCATAATGTGGCGGGGTGTATTCAACGCCCTTAAAGAGCAGCCCATCATCGGCCATGGGGTGGGGACCTTTCAGCTTATCTTTCCTGCCCACCGCCCCCCCGAATATCATCATAGAGGGGTTTCTCATAATACCCTGCATGCCCACAATGAATATCTTGAATTGCTGGCTGAAGAAGGGATTTTGGGACTTCTAAGTTTTCTTGTGGTCATGGGGGCTTATTTCTATGGGGCCTTTGGTCTATTTAAATCCGCAACCCAAAACTCGAAACTCGAAACTCGAAACCCTATTTTCCCCTCGGTAATCCTTCAGATAGGGTTGATCTCGGGGATCGTGGGAGCATGGACCGAAAACATAGTCGGTGTCAACCTGAGGTGGATACCAACCGCCGTTTATACCTGGTTGGTTATCGGCATGACCATCGCCAATCGATTGGCCTGTGAGAGGGAGATGGCCGAAGTTCAAATAAGTACCAGGCAGAAAAGGAAAAAAAGACAAACAGTCAAAAAAGTCGAGTCTCTTCTGGCCCCGGCCAATCCCTTTTTTAAATGGGGCACTGTTATCCTTATGCTTGTTGTCTATGCCGGCTTAAACTATAAGATATGGACTATATTCTATGCTGATAGATACTTGAAGCGCGGGGTGGATATGATCTCGATAAACAAATTTCCGGAGGCTATCAAGGATTTAACGAGGGCTCTTGAATTAAACCCCTATGATCTTTCGTCTTACTATAAAATTGGACATGCCTATGCCATGAGCGGGGAAAATGATAAAGCCATGGCAACCTATCTGACCCTTTCCAAATTAGCCCCTAATTATTCCCAGATTCACTATAACTTTGGGGTGGTTTACGGCAAAAACCAGAAATATGATGAAGCCATTGCTGAGTTTGAACAGGCCGTAAAAATAGATCGCTACTGTATGGATGCTTACTACAACCTGGCTCACGTTTATTCCGCCAAAGGGCAGATGGACGAGGCCATCAAGGTCTATGAAAGGGCCCTGGCGGTGAAACCTCTGACGAAAAATTATTCTTATCCATCCCCGGACGACTATGCCAAGATGTACTATACCCTGGGTTTAATTCGTGGGCAGAACGGAGAATATGACACCGCCGCGCTGCACCTGAACAAGACCCTGGAACTTGTCCCGAACTATAGGGATGCTAACTATAAACTGGCCCTTATCTATCGTCAAAAAGGGGATTTTCCTAACGCCAAAATTCAGGCTGACTCGGCAGTAGCTCAAAATCCAAACGATGTCCAGGCTCGTACCTTGATGGCGTCTTTTTATGAGACAGAACGGAATTTTATCAAGGCATTAGCCGAATGGCAAGAAGTCTTAAAGTTAGATAAAAATAACAGTTTAGCCCAAAAACGGGTCTCTGAGTTAGAGGCCTTCTTAAAGAGTCTCTCGCCTCCGCCTGGCTCAGGTAGTAGTCAGTAAGCCTATTTCGGATTGCGGATTCCGGATTGCGGATTCCGGATTGCGGATTGCGAATTCCGGATTCCGGATTACGGATTGCAGAGACCCTTCGAATTTCGGATTTCGGATTTTCCAATCCGCATTTCGCATTCCGCAATCCGCAATCCGCTGCCTCAGAAACCAGGTTTCTTCAAGAAACCTGGTTTCTACCCGCAAGCGCCCCCGAAATATTGAGAAGATACACATTTCGCATTCCGCATTCCGCATTCCGCATTCCGCAATCCGCAATCCGCATTCCGCAGCATCATCGTCATAATAAAAAAAGTCTAAAGTTCTTGAGGGTTCTTGCCGATAAAGATAGCAAGCTTGATAAAAGGACTTAGAAGGCTTACTAAGACATGACATGGAGGGAAAAGGAATAGTCTGTCTTGGTAAGCCTTTTTTGTATCTTAATATACACAGAGATTTCCAAAGTAGGCCTTGAGTGCCCTAAAATGGCCTTTTGATTTCCGGACACTTTTCGGTAAAGGAAGGAGATGGGG
>JASEGY010000084.1:4465-11004 GCA_030019105.1 bacterium
TAACTATAGCTCTTAAGATAAATATTTTGGGGTAAGCGAATTCAAGATAGGCTATATAGCTTTCGGAGTTAATCCTTTAGGATTTCATTACTTATGAAAGGCTAAAGCCTAAACTCCAATCTTCAACCAACCCCAGAATCTTTTTCTTAAGCACTATACATTTTACAATCGATCTCTATAAACATTTCGCCCTTACAGGGCTGTGTAGTTACACGAGTTCTAAGTTACAACTCTACATCATCTCCCGGCATGAATAAGTCGAGAAATAGTTGCGCGCACTTCCCACTTATTCAGCCAGGCAATATTTTCATAACAGAAAGGAGGAAGTAAGAGTATCCTCTTCAAATCTATTGGTGTATCTGGTTGTAAGTTGTAAGTTGTAAGTTAACCGTCACACCAGCGAACCTGCAACCTACAACTTACAACAGATACCCATTAAATTTGAAGAGGATACGAAGTAAGATATACCGGGTATCCTATAATTTTGTTTTTGCTTCAGGATGAATATCCGTATCTTCTCAATAAATCGGGGTGGAACCTAATTCGTGTCCGTGGCCGTTATCCGTGTCCGTAGGTTGTTCTGACGCTACTCTTTTTACTACGAACACGGAGGCATTGATCATCGTTTCGGCCACTCAAGTCGAAAATGGGAAATCAGAAAATGGGAAGTATCTTGATTTACTTCCTATTTCCCATTTCTTACTTCCTATTTTCAAATGGCCGAAACGATGGACATCGCCGACACGGACAACGGACACGAACACGGTTCTGGCAAAAGCCCTCCGAAATATTGAGAAGATAGAATATCCTCTGCCGGAACGCTAAGCAGATACATTTTTTTCTGGTATTTGAGAGTTTTACAGATACGTTTCCCTATCTTTTTTTCTGTCAAGAGGGGTGAAGGAACTTCCCCCTTCACCCCCCTTGCTCTCTGTATTTTAATATCCGCTGTTACCGAAAAAAGAAGCGGGTGTGTCTGTTTAGCGTCCCGGGAGAGCGTCAATCCTCTTTATTAGAGGTAGGATACCATAAACTACAATTGCTCAGGATATTTGTCCTGAGTTGGTAACTGCTCAGGTTCACAGTTGCGGGGTTCACGGTTCAAGGTTAGAGAGCAATGAAGATAAACGGTTTAAAGATATCGAGGCTTGGTAAACCGTCATTCGTGGATTCATCAACTATAGTGCTTAAGAAAAAGATTTTGGGGTTGGCTATCAATTGGAGTTTAGGCTTTAGCCTTTCATAACTAATGAAATCCTAAAGGATTAACTCCAAAAGTTGAACAGCCTGTCTTGAGTTCGGTTACCCCAAAAACATTATCTTAAAAGCTATATCTCAAGAAATACGAAGAGCGCAAGGCGACCAACCTTGAACCTTGAACCTTGAACCTTGAACCTGACAACCTGAGTAGTTACACCAAATCTTAAAGAAAAGGAGATTTTATGATGAGTAAAAAAGGAATAATTTTGGGTATCTTGATTATCTTAAGTCTGGGCGTATTGAAGGTTAATCCGGCGGAGGCGGCCAACCGTCTCATTTTCGTCACACCCGCCCAGGAGATTGCGATTGGAGTGGCTTCAGATGTAATGACACTTCAGGTCTGGGATGAGGATAGTCAGCTCTACACCCTGCCGGGGAACATTACTGTTCAACTGGCGGTAACTAATGCCGCTACCGGCGCCAGCCTTAACAGCAGCAGTGAGTTCTCTCTAAGTCAATCCTCCTGGAGTAATATCAGTTCAAAACAGATTACAATAAGTTCCGGCTCCAGCTCAACCAGTCTTTATTACAAATATACGGGGACGAGTTTGAGTACAATAACCATCACGGCTGCCTTCAGCGGCTATACTTCAGCCACACAGAATCACGAGCTGGAAAATGGTATCTTTGTCAATCGGGTTTACGACCGGATCGATGGGGTACATTATCATTACGAAACCTACAATATAAGCTCCAGCGAGACCTGGACCACTGAAGGGAGCCCTTATATTATCGAAAGGGATGTTACTGTTGCCTCCGGCCAGACCCTTCAGATCAACCCTGGTGTCCAGGTCAACTTTGCGCAAGGACATAATATTTCTCTAACCGTCTCAGGGAAACTGACCGCTGTCGGCACAACTACTAATGGGATTACGTTCACCTCTAATGCCGGCTCTAAAGCAGCCGGAGATTGGCGGGGGATTATCTTTAGCGGCTCAGGAAGCAGTGGAAGTTCTCTTAAATACTGCACCCTGGCCTATGGCGGAAGCCCCAGCTTAACGACCACGAGGGGTATGATCGAGTGTAATAATACCAGCGATACGGCCGGCCCGACTATCTCCAACTGCACTATTCAACACAGCCAGGGGTATGGCCTCTATACCTCCGGGACATCCTCGCCTATCATCACGACCAACACCTTTTCAAACTGTGCTGCGGCAGCTATTTGCAGTGAAGCCGGAACAACCACAACTAATTATGAGACCATCACCGGCAATACAATCACTACGGTGGATGGCGGTTGGGCCATTATCAAGGGTGGGCCGGCTACCGGCATCGGTGGTTATAATATCAGCAGTAATACCATTAGCGCCCCGCTTGGTACAAACTATGGATATAGAGGGATATATATCCGTCAGGCCAATCATACGGCCAATACTACCCTCTATCCTAATGTCCCCTACGTCTTTGAGGACATCTCAGTTGCTTCAGGAAGAACTCTGACTATCCAGGCGGGAACAGTCTTAAAAGGCAGGCAAGACACCTCCGGCATCACTATTAGTGGAACTATTAACGCCGCCGGGAGCAGTAGTAATCCTATTGTTTTCACCTCTTTTAATGACGACACTTATGGAGGAGATACCAATGACAGCACCGTCAGTGCGGCGGCTAACGATTGGAAGGGAGTTACTTTTAATTCTACGGCTGCCGTTACCGCCTTTAGTAATTGTATCGAAAGGTATGCTGCCGGAATCATTATAGATGGTACCAGCCCAACTATCACTAATTCTACCTTCGAAAACGATGTGATTGGCGTTCATTGTAAGAACAGTGCTGCTCCAACCCTGACAGGGTGTATCATCAAAAACAATACTACCGGGATTTATTCAGAACTTAGCTCTAATCCAACTGTGAGGAATTGCTACATTACCTCGAACGATTATGGGGTCAAGGTATCCGGCAACTCCAGGGCCAATATCCAGTACAGTTGCATCTGGGATAATGACAGTTACGGGGTTTACAGTGACAATACTTCTCACTCAACTACGGCGACCAATAACTGGTGGGGCAACAATGTCGGCCCTAATTTCCCTGATTGGACTAATGCAACACAACCCCTTTATACCAGCGATACAGCCAACATAAATGTCAACTATTCGCCGGCCATGGCAGATGTGCTTACTATTAATAATCCGCCTACCGCTGATGCCGGTGAGTATGGCTTTTCCTACGGGGGTTCTTCTGAAACCATCCAGGCTGATACAGGCAACCGGATTATCCTGTCCGGAGCTGGAAGCCATGATCCTGATTGGGATTACCTGACATACAGGTGGTCTCAAGTTTCAGGCACAAGTGTTACCCTCTTACCTAATACCGCTTCCCAGCAGGTCTATTTTGATGCTGTCTCCACCGGAACCTATGTCTTTCAACTAATTGTTAACGATGCCGGTATAAACAATTCTCCGGGTTATAATTCAGCCCCGGATATCCTCACTATATTAGTCGAAGAAGGCAGGAAATCCGATAAAGTCCCGGTTTATCTGGCCAATGATGCCGGCAATACATTCCCGGCTATTATAGCGGCCCCGGGAGATACAGTAACTGTCAGGGTTTATGTTGGGGCAACCGGCACTATCCCCGGCCTGGGAGCAGGTCATGCCGGGACTGGGAAAGCAGGTAAGCTGGTGGGTATCGCCGGGACAATAAATTATACCAAGACCAGTATTATTGAGCCGACTACCGTGACCGTCCGCACCGCCTTTTTTGACGCCAATTCAAGTAATGTGCAGAGCACAACTAACCTTGATGGGGCCAACGGCGAGATAGAGTTTGCGGTGAGCGCTACGTCAGACACCGGACCTCAGAGCCCTAATGGCTATGTCCTTGAAACCATCTTTACTATTTCAGCGGCTGCCCTAAATGGAGATACTATCTACATAACGATCGATGACCTCCATGGCAATACCGGAACAGCCGGCGGCAGCCAGGATATGTATGCCTATGCCGAATCTCCCCAGCTTGAAATTGGGATAGATGCTGATCCTCCCGCATTTGTCAGCGCCACCGCTGATGGAGGAACAAGCTGCAATAACGTCTTAGCCGGCGATACGATTACCATCGTCTTTGATGAGCGGATAGATACACCAACCGCTGGCCTGACTGGATCAAATATCAATACTATCCTGGCGCCCCCCAGTGGAAAGACCTGGGGCACTCCTACTATTAGTTGGAATACAGCCGATACCCAATTGACGATTGTCCTGACTGGAACTACCAATCTGGCTATTGGAGATGTCATCACCTCTAACGGGACCACCCTGACCGATACCCCGGCTGGTAATCCGGTTACCGGAACAATAACTCTCACCGGAAATTTCGGAGTGGACTGCAGCAATCCCACGATAACCAGCGCCACGGCCTATGATGGAGTAGGAAATAACAAGGCCGGTATCCAGGCCGGAGACTATGTCATCATCAAGTTCTCCGAATCCATTGACACTAATACTTCTATTGCCTTGACCGCTTCCTCGGGTCAAATAGGCGGTGTGAATATCAATACGGTGCTTGCGCCGAGCAGCGGCACCTGGAAGGATGGCTCCGGCGCCTTTAGTACCAGTTCTACATGGTATCGAACGACTTCTGACAGTGACACCCTGAAGATCATCTTTACCACTGCCACCAGCGCCCCCACCATTACGCCAGGCATTACTATTACCGCGGATGGAAAAACCTTAGCCGATGATCGGGGGAATACAGTATATAATTCGGTTACCTTAGGCGGCAGCTTTGGTACTGACGCCTATGTCTGGCCGGGAGATGCAGACAATGATGGTGATGTGGATGCCGCAGATGTCTTACCAATAGGTATCTATTGGGGACGAACCGGGTCAGCCCGGGTCGGGGCCTCGACTTCATGGAGCTCACAATCAGTCTATGTCTGGTCGCCGGAAAATGCTACCTATGCTGATGCCAATGGCGACGGAACAGTTAATGCCTCGGATGTCCTTGTTATCGGCCTTAACTGGGGCAAGACCCACAATCCCAATGCCGCTCCCAGCCGGTCTCCTCAGTTCAATCCGGCCTATTACGCCGAACATCTGGATGCCTTCAGAGCCATGTATAAGGCCATAGAATATGGTGCTAATACTGAAGGGAACAGGGCGATCAAAGAGTTCCTGGCTGACATTATCATTCAGGGGGTAGCGGCCCAAATACCGGCCAGATCAAGCCTCTCCCAGAACTATCCGAATCCATTTAATCCGGAGACCTGGCTTCCTTTTGCCCTTGCGACTGAAGGGTCAGTGAAAATCAATATCTATAACCTCTCCGGACAACTGATCAGGACTATGGATCTGGGGGAACTTTCGGCCGGCACTTACGTCAGTAAAGAGCGGGCTGTTTATTGGGACGGCCGGGACGAATCAGGCCAGGAAGCAGCCAGCGGTGCCTATCTCTATCAACTAAACACGAAAGATAGCATCTCAACTCGCAAGATGATTATTTTAAAGTAGTTACAGACATCAAAAAAGCCTCCCGCCGGTTGACCACCTGCGGGAGGCTTTTTATTCGTAGCCGAAACGATGAACGAGGCCTTTTATTCCCTCTCAATTAAATCATCTACCTCAACGACAAGATCATCGAGCGTCTCGGAGTGGAGTATTTCGCCGGAGCGGTACAAGGCAGCAAAACGGTAGAGTCTTTCCGCCAACACATACACGGTAACAGTTTGAGCCTCCGGATCTAACAGCCAGTACTCCGGAATCCCCGCCCGGGCGTACTCCTCCGCCTTGACCCCCATGTCCTGTCCCCGTGAAGACGGAGAAAGCACCTCAGCTACCAGGTCGGGTGGGCTGCCGAACTGCTCGCCAATACGGTCGAGGTGATCTGTCCGATAGTAGACAACATCCGGTTCACGAAACTTACCAGGCCAGAGTCGCACCGGCATAGGAGCAGTGTATGCCCGGCCTCTCACACCGTGACTCCCATACTGGCGCAACATGGCATACAGGTTGCCCACTACGTTCTGATGCGCCGGCGTCGGCATAGCATGAATCACCACCTTCCCATCCGATAGTTCGACCAGACTGTTGCGATTATTGGCCAGAACCAGGTACAATTCTTCGTTCCATTGCTGTTCGACAAACCATTCGTACAGTTGATGTTCGGGGATAGGGACTGTATCTGTCAATTGCTCACTGATTATCGTGCTCATTGCCCACCTTTCCGCTGAAGTAAATATTTTCCTACTTTATTTACAAAATCTATCGCTTTGGGAAATATTTCATCTATAGCTCTTAAGATAAATATTTTGGGGTAAGCGAATTCAAGATAGGCTATGT
>JASEGY010000850.1 GCA_030019105.1 bacterium
AACTTACAACTTACAACTTACAACAGATACCCATTAAATTTGAAGAGGATACGATAAACTGTTAGGATGATTTCTTATGTTTCTTATCTACGTCCCCCATGTTTCCTCCCCACTGGGTAACAATGGCGAATTTCATGGACTTACGCCCATTCCCAACACCTCGAATTTATCTTGGCACGACATTTTTTGGTTAGCTTCTCTTACCCTTCACCGCTAACTTCGCTCCTCCGCTAACTTCGCTCCTCCGCTGGCTTCGCTTCTCCGCTGACTTCGCTTCACTGCGAGCTTCGCTCCTCCGCTGGCTTAGCCTCTCCGCTGAGTTCGCCTCTCCGCTGAGTTCGCTTCATTGCGGGCTTCGCTCCTCCGCTGGCTTCGCCTCTCCGCTGACTTAGCCTCTCCGCTGACTTCGCTTCGTTGCGGGCTTCGTTCCTCCGCTGGCTTCGCCTCTCCGCTGACTTCGCTTCACTGCGGGCTTCGTTCCTCCGCTGGTCGGAATATCATTCATTTTAGAGATTTCGCAGATGCCTCCTGACCCCTGACCATTCTACCATGACTTTTGAAGAGGATAAGATGCGACCCTCTACTCCTCCCCGCTCTACTCCTCCTGACCAAGTGAGCCTTCCTTGTCAAAGCGCGTCGATGAGATGAAACGAGAACGGACAGAATGCGGATGGTATTGAGTTCCGTAATACAGCGCGGGAATGCACGCCACTATCAGAATACAGACCTCGTGTTTTGCCCTCACCAAATCGACAATAAGCCTTTTGGCCACAGG
>JASEGY010000851.1 GCA_030019105.1 bacterium
AACCTACAACTTACAACCTATTCAAAATCGCAATTTATGCCCGTGCTGTGTATAACAAAAGGATTGTCATCTTCCAAACATACTGGAGTGCGTGCCCTTTTAAATCGGGAGTTTGTAAAAGAGGACATGGTAGAAGTCAATTGGGGTAAATTTTACTCGGAGATGCTTGATAATAGACAGGAAGGGGATTACAAGGATTTTGTTAAATTCGAGAAAGAAGATGTAGAGGTGTGGCTCAAAAAGGCGGAAGGCTTCATTAAGGATATCCAAGAGCTGACTTTGAAAATTATAGAAAATGAAACAAAGATAAACCAGGAGAGTGTATGAAAAGAGGAGCGGTCTTTTTATATCCATTATTGGTAGTCGCTATATTTTTATTCTTAGGTATAAGCCCTGAGAGGGCCAGGGCAGGGATTGTGATTAATGAGGTGATGTATAATCCTGCTGATGGAGAAGCAGCGGCTGATGATCAAGGTGAATTTATTGAATTGTATAATAATGGATCAGATACAGATATTGCTAATTGGACCTTTACTAATAAAGGCAACAAAACTGATACTATCGTTAGTTGGAAGAGCCGTATGGGCAATGAGTTTGGAGAGGGAACAACAAGTGATACTACGGTTATTCCCTTTGGGAAATATGGAGTAATTTTAGATCCAGAGTATCTTAGCTGGAATGGTTACAGCATTCCTGCTGGGACAATAATCTTGACTGTTAGCTATGATCGTGGCGACAGTGAATTAGGCGATAATTGTCTGATAAATAGTGGT
>JASEGY010000852.1 GCA_030019105.1 bacterium
GTCGAGCAAGCTCGACCACTACAAAATTGCTCCAATGGCCGAAACGATGGACAAGACCAACTTCAGTCTTCAGCCTATCCACCTAAAATTCGAGGCATCTCCAGAATAAAAAAGACTTATCCCTGTTCAAGCACATTTTGCTCCCTTCAGGAATAAGTCTTCTTTAACATTACTTGCCACCCCTCCCTGGCAAAAAATATCGCTCCGTGGCTCCCGATCAAGCCACATTCTTCTTCTTTCATTATATCGTCTGGATTAAGGAAAAACTTTAGCCCAGTTTAAAGAGATTTACAGTAAATAGGACTGGCTGCAAAAAATTAGCGAACTATTTTAACTCAAGACAACCCCTTTCTCCCCTTTCTCGATATCTGGCTAAAAACCGTTAAATGGTCAGCAACATTTTATTAGATAGCCATAGCGACCTGCTTAAGTTGAACACCTCTCTCTCTTAACATTTTAGGCGGGTTATGCATATTACTTACTTCTTTTACTAATTCATCAACATATTCAGAGATGGGTCCATCAATAAAGGCTTCTTGACAAGAAGGACATATCTCCGCAGGAATTTCTTTAACTTTAATAGTAATACCCTTACGTTGAAAGGTTAAAGTGGTCATTCCCGTATAGGTATCTTTCTTGCATTCCGGACATCTCACTTTTATCACCTTTTCCCTCTTCTAATTTGGCACCTTATCCATTCACTCTCCTGAGGAATGTAGGTATAGTGTTTAAGAAAAAGATTTTGGGGTTGGCTATCCTTTGGAGTTCAGGC
>JASEGY010000853.1 GCA_030019105.1 bacterium
GATAAACTGTTAGGATGATTTCTTATGTTTCTTATCTACGTCCCCCATGTTTCTTTCTCTGGTTGGCAGTCAAGGTGTCTCCTGGTCAAAGGCCTTCTTAGAGGCTGGGTTAGCGCCTGAATTTTATACCCGGAAGATAACTGACCCGAAACGGATATTGCCATGGGAACACTTGCGGATTCAGGATATCAGCCGTGGCCACGAATAAGTCTTATCTCGAAACCAGATGACTTTCTTCAGTTAAAATCTTTTCTTTTAACCAAAGATTTACCAGGGTTTCGGAAGAGACTCCTTTATTTCTTGCAATCCCCTCTATCTCTTTAGATAAATCCTTTTCCAGGCTATAGTAATTTCGCTCTGTTTGAATATCCACTTCAAACCGGGCTTCCGTGGTCTGATCCCAATAATCTCCTAAATCATGTGTATCCCAAAATGCAGAAGCTTCCTCAATACTGCTAAAATGTTCCGGAATTGAGTCTTTTTTCTTTTCCTTATCCTCTTTTCGCATATTCTCTACGCTCCTTTCTGGCCATATTACGAGCACTCAAAATAAGCGCTTCTTGAGTCTTTTTGTAGATGAAAAATACGATTAAATATCTACCTGCATCTGTTTGACCTAAGGCGGAATATACATCCTCTCCTTTTATATCTCCTTTTTCCATAAAGCGAAAGATAGGTTTATTCTTGAAAACTTGCTTGATTTCTTCTTTGCATACTCTATACTATTACCCCGCAACATTTGCGTTGTCCGCGAGAATGTTACGATT
>JASEGY010000854.1 GCA_030019105.1 bacterium
GATAATCTCGACTATATTGATTTTCCACCCCTTTTCGGCTCAGGAGCTTTCTCATCTTGGTCCGCAAGAAGAGTCCATCCATATCCTTCATGCCTAGCAGTCTGTCGGAGTGAGGTATGAGATCCCAATGCTTACGGAGTTTTGGGGAGAGTGGATACTAAACCTGCAATACAGCCGAAACAAGTGCCCAAGCGGGGTTGCAACTCGCAGGCAATTTTCTCTCCGACAGACTGCTAGACGGACACAGCTGCTTGTTATACTTTTCACTAACCCTTCTTCTACCAGTTGTTCGGCTATCTCTTTATCCGTCCTGTGCCAATCAGATACCACTATTTCGGCTATCCTCTGCTTAACCTCTTCTGTAAGCTTACTTTTCTCATACTCGCCTTTCACCAAACTCTCAATGTCGAACTGTGCTGCAAGTCTTACTCGTCGATTCACCATTTGCCGTGACAGGCCAAATACCTGACCTATCTCCTCTTGCTTCAGAAGCTTCTTTCCTCCCAGCGTCCTCAATTTTTCCAGCCGCACTATCTCTACCTCGCAGGCCTGCCTATCCGACTCATTTATCTCCAGCACGTGCGGGCCGAGAAATTCCAGCCTGATTACACCATCTACTTCCCTCACCCGGACATATTTGTTCTCGAATTTTACCTCCTCATCCGCCCCACAAATGAAAATGAACAGGTAAACTGTTCCAACTTCCACTATAGAGCCGCCAACCTTCCACTCCATCCATATGGCTAATCCCGCGATTGTCGCCTTGA
>JASEGY010000855.1 GCA_030019105.1 bacterium
CTGATCGGGCGGCGCATCGTGGAGTTCGAACAAAAGGGAAAAATGCGGGCAGAATATGGCGAGGAGATCGTTGAACGACTGGCCGCCGACCTGTCCGTTCGTTACGGCCCCGAGGGTTCTCGGTTCGCAATGTCTGGCAAATGAAGGCGTTCTACCTCGCATGGCCGATTCCACAGACGACGTCTGCAGAATCAGAAGGCCGTGAAATTCTGCAGACAGTGTCTGCAGAATCTTTCCTTTCCAGCATCGCATCATGCTTTCCGCTTCCCTGGTCCGCTTATGTGCGTCTGCTTTCGGTCAAGAACGAGCAGGCCTGCAAGTTCTACGAGACTGAAGCCCTGCGAGGCGGACGGTCGGTGCGGCAGATCAACCGGCAGATCAACTCCCAGTTTTACGAATGCACGGCTTTATTTATTATCCGCTCAGCCCTTTTGATCTCTGCCGTGGCCTGATCTTTCCATCTCAGAAGGACTCCCCCCAAGCCAATTACGTCTGCTATGGCTGACATCTATCTCCCCACTCTCCTGGAACTACCCTGTCCTTTCATGCTCCTGGCAATTACCTTGTTGATCTTCTCAATCTCATCAATCCAACGGTGTCTTTCCTTTCTTGACATGGCCAGGCACTCTTCACGTGACCAGTGGAAGTGATAGGCAATCACGGCTACTGAATCTCCAAAATGCTTGACAAATTGCGACAAGTGGTCACTACTGTCCCATTATAAGTCAAACAGTGACAGCTGGTTACAAATGGCGCTATCTTGCT
>JASEGY010000856.1 GCA_030019105.1 bacterium
TATATACTAATTCAATAAGTCTAATAATAATATAATACACCACTTCTCTTCTGTCAAGTAAATTCTGCTTTCTACATTCAAGGTGTGACCCTAATCTCTCCCTCCACCGTAAGTTATAACCTGAATCCAATTTTTATAAAAGAGAGGTGGAGTTCCTACAGCTTCTCTAACCCATATAAAATATAGCGGGGTCAATACCACTTCTAAAGAAATTCTTGCTGTTAAAGCAATCAAAGCTAAAAGCAAACCCCAGTTTTTTATCTTCCACAAACCAATACCAGCAATAATGAATAATATCGCCCAAAAAAGGCTTGCGATATTTTGTGCATACCAATGTATCGTGCCTGTTATAGACTCTGGCCCCACAGGTTTAGACGGTGATATTATCTTGCCGGTCTCGTCCAGCATTTCAGAAACTATCGTGTCCGCAAATTTTCCCGGAAGATAAAAATTCCTCAAAGATATTGAAAATGTTGTTTTTCCAGTAGGCTCGGTTGTCCAAGTTATTCCTTCTGTTAAATGCATACCAAAGTTAATTAAACCAAATACAAACATCAACCCAGCAATAATTTTGATTCCCTTTGGTGCTTTGATTTGTTTATCCATTTTTTTAATCTGCCTAACGACTGAGCTCCACCTGTCCGAGCGAAGCGAGGGGTCGAGTAGGGCACTGGCGCAGTGGCCTTAGACTCCCCTTGGCTGTATCCGCCGTTTCCAGCTTCGTGTCCGTTTAGGTTTACCATAGCTCTGTTTCCAACGCCC
>JASEGY010000857.1 GCA_030019105.1 bacterium
TCCGCAATCTGCAATCCAAAATTGGTTTGGTTGCGGCCAGAGGCCGCGCTATGCTGTTCCTGTCAAAGACATTTTTCTCTATCCCATGGTCAAAGATTTCCGTCAGAACCTTTGCATACAACAATAACTTAACTTTTGCAAAATAGTTTTACAAATCCTGCAATACGGTTTTACTGAATGCTTACGGTTTGATATTGTCTACGGGGGGTTTGTCCTTCAATATATTGAGGATTGGCGGCAATTTCTGTCCCAACTATGTGCCTTGTCGCGGAAGTATCTTCTTTTGGTCGACGTTTACGCAGGTAATATTCCAACTTTTGCTTCAGTATCGCATTACTATGGATCCAAGATACCTGCCTGGTTTCTCAATATTGAGGAACTGATTCATGCAGTTAATTCAATAGGATATGAATTGATATTCAAATCTGTATACCACTCTGTTATCTGGGGAGTGGAACAGATTTTGCCGATGCAAAATTTTGAGCAGCGATATCAACTGAAACAGCCATGCAATCTACTCTTTGCTTCACAATGCGGTGGGAGGCGGGATTGATTGAGGAATCCTTAAGCCGCCCGGAGAAAGACCTTGAGGCTTACATACATGGGCAGGTGGTTTTCAAGGCGGTAGAGCAACGCCAGTTAGCAGACGAAAATTGCATCTCTGGCTGTGCAAGAATATTATGCGAGGAGAAAAATGCTAATCCCATCCCTTAGCGCGGCCTCTGGCCGCAACCAAACCAATTTTGGATTGCAGATTGCG
>JASEGY010000858.1 GCA_030019105.1 bacterium
CATAAAGCAAGGTTCTCTGGCTCTGGCGCTTCCCTGGAGCCAAAGGACCCTCGGCTTTGCAGTTATTTATTTAAATGCAGGGGATATAGAGGGATATGGCAGTGATCCTGAAGCATCTGATTTTAAGCAAGGCACTTTTGACGCCACAGATTATGCGCTGGCTGCTTCCTTAGCCGGGGGAATGATAAGCAATCTTTCTTACGGGATAAGTGTGAAAATGATCAATTCGAAGATCAAGGATGATGCGGCCAATTTAGCATTTGGCCTTGATGTGGGGGGATTATATCAGAGTAGTATCCCGGGCCTTTCCCTCGGATTTGCCCTTCAAAACATAGGTAACAAGCTAACATTCCATGAAGAGGGAGATGATCTCCCCTTGAGTTTCCGGATAGGAACGGCCTATAAGCGAGGGGCAATGACGTTAGTTTCTGATGTGGTTAAGGTTAAAGACAGCGCCGTCTCCCTGAGGGTAGGCGGAGAGTATTGTTTTAAAGAGATGATCGCTGTTCGGGGGGGGTATCAGAGGGAGGATGGAATGGATGGGAATAATAATGGTGTATTGACTTTTGGTCTTGGCGCTAACCTGGCACAAGAGGCCTATCAATTTGATTATGCCTATATCCCTTATGATGACTTGAATGATATTCATCGCTTCTCGGCCAGGATAAGGTTTTAGGTATGACTATGAATGGTAAACGTATCTTTTTCAAATCTAAGGGTAAGAGCTAAAGGGTTCAAAGTTCAGGGTTCACGGTTCCAG
>JASEGY010000859.1 GCA_030019105.1 bacterium
ATATTATATTGTTGAATACCACCTTTTTACTTACCATTAAATTTGAAAAGGATACCTTTTATCTTCAACCTTCCAGCCCTTTCTTTTCCTCTATTACAGAGGAAAGGTATCCCCATATCCGTTGAGGTAATATACCAAGCTTACTTTCATTCTCTTTTAACTCATAATACAGGTCCTCAATTGTTGCCCGAATATCCTCCAATGCCTCAACCTCTGTTTCTCCATAGCCAAAAAGGTCAAGGTCATAACAGGAGGCAATGACTTCTTCTTGGTCATACTCTAAGTGAACAGCCAGGGGATCCTTGAGTTTCAACGAAGAAGAGTGAAGGGTATAGATAAGGATTGACTTCTTTTCAAGAACCCTTTCTATCTGTGGGAGAAGGTTTGTGGTCAGCAGTTCTCTCAAGCCTCTTACTTCCCTTTCCAATCGTAAGGTTGTCGCCATAAAGATGCCTCCTTCTTTTTACCGCCGCCGAAATGAAGTTTATCACATTTGATCTGGGATTTCAATGGCTAATTCTTGCATTAATTTCCAAGTTCACTCGTTTCCTTCTCAGGGCAATCGCCTCAAAAATTCGATCATTCAGGAGCATTGGAAACCGCTGAAAAGGTTGGTCTTATCCATCGTTTCGGCCATTTGGAAAGTTCGTAGTGACCGCCTTTAGGCGGTTGCTTCGTGTTGAACCCACCCGCTAAAGCGGGTTACTATAGACTTCATGAAAAAGATTTTGGGGTAATAGGTTGTAAGTTGTAGGTTGT